>JAIQFZ010000062.1 GCA_020073015.1 Terriglobia bacterium
ATCGGCACCTACATCGACCGCCACAACGAAAGCCCGAAACCGTTTATCTGGACCGCCAGCGCTGCCGACATCCTGGAAAAAGTGAAACGCGCTCGCCGCACCCTCAATAAACGTCAATCTGCATGACGCACTACACTAGGAGGGAACCCACTTCTTCGAAGTCGTGACGGGTTGGCCGGTTGGCGTGCTAGCATTTTCGTGGGAAGGACTCCTCTGTGAAGCGCTGGCTCCGTATCAGTACCGTGGTTTTGAGTCTGCTGGTTACTGCCTTTCATTCCCGCCTGGCCTTTGCCTCCGATGAACCAAAGTGGGTTGAAGTGCACTCCGCGCATTTCTCTGTGATTACGGATGCAGGAGACAAGAAGGGGCGCGAGGTTGCTCTGCGGATGGAGCAGATGCGAGCCGTGTTTGGGCTACTGCTACAGAAGGACAAGCTGAAGATGCCGGTGCCGGTCACGGTGGTGGCACTGAAGAGCGATAAGCAGTACGGCATGGTTGCGCCCGGCAAGCAGAGTATGGGGGGCGGAGTCTACGTGCCGGGGTCGGATCGGATCTACATCGTGCTGAACCTGTTTGCGACCGATCCGTGGCGGACGGTGGCGCATCCGCTGGGGCACTATTTTCTGAATTACAACTATCCGCCCGCGCAGGGATGGTTTGACGAAGGGTTGGCGGAGTATTTCGGGTCGATCCAGATCGGCAGCAAGCAGGTGGAGATGGGCGGTGATCCAGAACTTGCGCCGGAATGGCATGAGGACATCTTCGACGAAATGCGGCGCGATCCGAAGACGCCGCAATCGCTCACGCAGTTGCTGAGTTCGCCGGTGTGGCTCTCGATGTTGGACCTGTTCAAGATGAAGCACGACGGTTCGGGGGCGCGTGAGGGGACGCACAACACACTCTATTACGCGCAATCGTGGATGGTGATTCACTACCTGGTGAACATGAACAAAATGCCGGAGACGGGCACGTACTTCGATCTGGTGCTGAACCAGAAGGTGCCGGTCGAGAAGGCGATGGTCGAGGCCTTCGATCTGTCTCCGGCCCAGTTCGAAGAGGCGGTCAAAACGTATTTCAAATCGCTGAGCGGGTTGGGCGTCGCGCTGGATCAATCGAAGAAACCGGTGGTAGATCCGATGAACAATCCGCAGCCCGTTCATTTCAACGTGCCGTTTGACGCGGATGAGGTTGGGGTCGCGGTGAATTCGGTACCGGACGCGGAGGTGCGGGCAGTGATCGGCGACATTATGGCGCGTGTGCCCGAGCATCACGACCAGGCGATCCACGACCTGCAACAACTGGTGGCGGATCCGAAAGACAACGAGGCAGCGCATCGCGGACTGGCCTGGGATCATGTGCAGCGGAAGCGGTTTGACGCGGCGGCGGATGAATTGGAGAAGGCGGCCGACTTGAATGGGCGGGATCCGTGGATTTGGTACTACCGGTCGGTGCTCAAGTATCGGCAAGCGCAGGCGGCGCGTCAGGAAATGCAGGGCTTGGCAAACATGATGCAGGATCTGCGGGCGGTGACAGATTGGTACCCGGATCTGGCCGACGCTTACAACATGCTGGGCATGGCGCGTATCGAGGGTGGCGGGATCAATTCGGCGCTGGAAGCGCAGCGGCAGGCGATTGCGCTAGCGCCGCGGAATGTCGAGTACCAGTTCAATCTTGGGCAGATTTATGTGGCAGGGAAGAAGTGGGACGAGGCGCGCGAAACGTTCAACCGGTTGAAGGCGGGAACCGATCCGCGGGCGGCGGCTGCGGCGAGGCAGCAGTTGGATGATCTGGCGACGCTGCAGAGGTATGGGATCCGTCCGCAACGGGCGGGGGAAGTGCAGGCTCCAGCAGGTGCGGCGAGCACGCCTGCGGCGGGCGCAGGAGGGACGGCTGAGTCGGCGGACGACGAAGATACGACTGCGACTCCGAAGCCGGCGCCTGTGAAGCCCGGGACCACCGGGCCGGTGCAGTTTTTGAAGGGGAAAATCGTGCGCAGTGACTGCTCGAAGCCACCCGAGGCGATCGTGACCGTGTTGAGCGGGATGAAGACTTACAAGATGCATGCGTCCGATTACAAGTCGCTGCTGGTGATTGGAGAGGATCAGTTTTCGTGCGAGTGGAAAAATCGGGCGGCGGCAGTGAATTACCGGCCGGTGGGGAAGGACGGGGGGGAATTGGTGTCGGTGGAGGTGGAGTAAGGAGCGAGTTCAGTGGGCTGGCCGAGCACAAGGTCCCTCGACTCGTGCTTAGTCGCTTCGCTCCTGCGCCCTTCGCTCGGGATGAATGTAGGGAAACTGTTTCGACCAGATAATCCGCTGCTACCAAATTACAAATACATTTCGATCGGCTACCACGGACGGGCTTCCTCGCTGGTCCCGAGCGGGGCGGCGGTGCGACGGCCGTGCGGCCAGACACGCGACGGCGATGCCGAGCCGTGTTTTGGACCGAGCAACGCGCTGGACTACGAACTGGAAGTGGGTTCTTTGTGAGTGTGGGCAACTCGCTGGGCGAGGCGATCGCAATCGGCGTGGCTGAAGAACACGTCTTTGGTATTTGCCTGGTGAATGACTGGTCCGCGCGCGACATGCAGGCTTGGGAATATCAGCCGCTGGGGCCGTTTCTGGCAAAAAGCTTTGCGACGACGTTGTCGCCGTGGGTAGTGACCCTGGAGGCGATGGCTCCGTTTCGGACGCGAGCCTTTGCGCGGGCGGAGGGCGATCCGGCGCCATTGCCGTATCTGCTTGACCCCAGCGATCAGGAGTACGGTGGACTTGACTTACGACTAGAAGTTTTTCTGTCGTCCGCGCGAATGAGGGAAGCCGGGGTGGCTCCTGCGTGTTTGAGCCAATCTAATTTTCGCGACCTGTATTGGACGATGGCGCAGATGCTGACGCATCACGCGAGCAATGGCTGCAGTCTGAGGCCGGGTGACTTGCTGGCGAGCGGAACCGTGTCGGGCCCGGCGAAGGATGCGCGCGGGTGCTTGCTGGAGCTTACTTCGCGGGGTAAGGATCCACTTTCACTGCCGACCGGCGAGCAGCGAAGGTTCCTCGAAGATGGCGACGAAGTGGCTCTGCGCGGATTCTGTGAGCGCGACGGTTTCCGGAGGATCGGGCTGGGCGATTGTGGCGGAGTGGTGGTGCCGGCGAAGAGGGATTGAATCATGGCTGAAGACGTTCCCTTCACCAGGAAGGGAGGGTAACCCGAGAGCTAAGCCCAGATTTCTTGTCTGTGACAAAGCCGCCAGGAGGTGGCTAAAACGATTTTTCAGGTTACAGTAGGAAATTGCCCGAGCAACGGGTAGTCTTGTCGCGGAGGAAACAGAGGCCCATGCCTGTTGTCAACCCGAACGTCTCACCCAGCGCTGTCTCGACGCCAGACTCCGGTTCTACCTACAGAGTTGCTCTGATGGTGGTCACGTCCCTGTTTTTCATGTGGGGTTTTCTCACCTGCTTGAACGACATACTGGTTCCCCACCTGAAGGCGATCTTCGATTTGAGCTACAAGAAAGTGATGCTCATCCAGTTTGCTTTTTTCTCGGCATACTTCGTGTTTTCGATTCCTTCGTCCAAGATCGTCGATTGGATGGGATATCAGAAGACCATGGTGGTTGGCCTGTTCACCATGGGGCTGGGTGCGTTGTTGTTTATTCCTGCTGCCAGCGTGCCTTCGTATCCTCTTTTCCTGATGGCGTTAATCGTGCTGGCTGCGGGAATTACAGCATTACAGGTCGCGGCTAATCCGTACGTCAGCGTGCTGGGGCGCCCCGAGACGGCCTCCAGCCGCCTGAACCTGACCCAGGCATTCAACTCCTTAGGAACATTCATCGCTCCGTGGTTCGGCCTCCTGATTCTAAGCGGCGTCGCCTTGGGTGCGGCGGAGATGCGTCAACTCGCGCCGGATGCGCTGCACGTGTACCGTGTGCACGAAGCGGCTACCGTCAAAGGGCCCTACTTTGGACTTGCGCTCGCGCTCTTTTTGCTCGGAATTATCATAGCGGTCATTAAGCTCCCCGCCATCCCTGGTGCCGTACACCACAAAGGCGATGTACCGGCAGGTATGCCATCCAGCATTTGGAAGTATCGCCACCTGGTACTCGGCGCGGTTGCGATTTTCGTTTACGTAGGAGGAGAGGTTTCGATCGGAAGCTTTCTGGTCAACTACTTCAGCCAGCCTGACATCGGTAACCTGATCCCACAGGAGGGAGCAAAGCTGGTTTCCTTCTACTGGGGAGGTGCGATGGTGGGGCGCTTCATCGGCTCGGCCGTACTGCACGGCCTCAAAACACTCCATGCCGGTTTTTCCTTCATCATCGCTGCGCTTCTCCTGACCATTTCATTCCTCGCGGGTGGTCACACGCTAGCCGGCTCACAGTCTGGCATCGCTGGTGTTTTGCCTTTCGTCCTGGCGCGGCTCGTGCAGGCGCGTCCGCTCATCGGCTTGTGCACGATCGCACTTGGCATCCTGCTGGCAGTCTCGCTGCTGAAAGGGGGGCGTGCGGTGGTGCAGACCGGCCATCTGCTTGGCCTGTGCGCCGTGAGCTCCGCTCTGCTCGTCAGTACCTCGATGTTAAGCAGCGGATACGTGGCCATGTGGAGCATCATTCTCGTCGGCTTCTTTAACTCCATCATGTTCCCCAGCATATTTACGCTGGGTATCGCGGAACTGGGGCCACTGACCGGCGATGGCTCGGGCCTTCTCGTGATGGCGATCGTGGGTGGCGCGCTAATCCCGCTGCTGCAGGGTGCCATAGCGGACAGCATCGGCATCCACCACGCGTTCTTACTTCCAGTCCTGTGCTACGCGTATATCGTGTTCTACGCGTTCTGGGGTTCTAAGCCTAAGTTGGCGCCGGCGAAGTAGAGGGCGGGGCACAGAGATGTCTCCAGGCTCAACGCGCGCAGCTGTGGTCATCGGCGTGGATATAGGAGGGACCAAAGTTGCCGCCGGTCTGGTGCGAGCAACCGGGGAGATCCTGTTCCACACGCGGCAACCGATGGTCGCCCACGACTGTGCCGAAAGTGGCCTGGCCGCCGTCAAAGACGCGATCCAATCGGTGGCATCCCAAGCCGCTGACTCCGGCAATCTGCAGAGTCCAATTGAAGGAATCGGACTCTGCGCTCCCGGACCGCTCGATCCGAAGACCGGAGTGGTGCTCAACCCGCCGAATCTGCCCTGCTGGAGAAATTTTCCGCTGGGAGCGGAGATCGCGAAAATCTATCGAGTACGCGTCAGGGTCGAAAACGACGCCAACGCCGCGGGGTTGGCGGAAACGCTGTGGGGAGCCGGACGCGGCTATCGCAATGTGTTCTACGTTACCGTTGGCACCGGCATCGGAACCGCGATCGTGTTGGACGGCCACATCTATGGTGGACGCACGGGCGCGGCCGCCGAAGGCGGACACGTAAGCATCGATTACCACGGCCCGCGCTGCGGGTGCGGGAAGCGCGGCTGTGTCGAAGCTCTGGCCTCAGGGCCCGCGATTGCGCGCAGAGCGCGTACCAAACTTGAGGCCGGCAGCCGTTCCCATCTGCGGGATCTGGCAGGCGGGAAACTGGAACTCGTGACATGTGCGATGGTCGGTCAGGCACATGCAGAGGGAGATCCGCTCGCCGCCGAGGTACTGCATGAGACGGTGGAGCTTTTCGCGTTCTGGTTGGGGAACATCGTCGACCTTCTGGAACCCGACATCATGATCGTGGGTGGCGGGGTATCGTCCATGCTGACTCCCTTCTTTGGGGAAATTCAGGATCGTCTCGTGGAGTTTTGCTTAAACCACCGATGCCGTGAGATTCCGCTGGTGCCGGCGCGCTATGGCGAAGATGCCGGTGTGGCGGGCGGGGCCGCGCTGTGCTTTGAGGGCGCCCAGTCAAGCGCTGTCTAGGGGGCTGGTTTGCTGGTTTTCAGTTTCGGCCTGACCTGCTCCGGCGGAACAGTTCCTTTTCCTTCCAGAACCGAATAGAAAGTGTCAGCGGCGAGGTTGTTCAGAATTTCTGTTGCGCCGGACGGCCAGCGGATCTCGATGCTCTCCACCTTGGTGGCCGATCCCAAGCCGAAGTGCACGCGGAAATCGTTCTGCGAAAGATAACTACCGCCGCTGCGGATTTCTTCGGTCTGCGTCATACCTCCGGCAACGATCTTCAACCGGGCGCCGATGGCGAGGCGATTACTGTTTGTGCCCGCGAGTTCAAAGCTGATCCAATGCCGGTTCGCGATCCCGCGGTTTCTCAGGATCATCGGACTGCCTTCCAGATCCTCAATCACGACATCCACGTTGCCGTCGTTGAAAAGGTCGCCGGCGGCCAGACCACGGGAAACGCGGTTCTCCAGCAGAGCAGGGCCCGCCTGATCGCTGGCATCGCAGAATGTGCCGTCCTTCTGATTGAGGTGCAGGAATTTGGGCTGGCGAAACCCGTGTGCGGAAGGCAAACTCTCGGCTTGCGGATACACGTGCCCAGTCACGAGGATCAGGTCGAGCCAGCCATCGTTATCGAAGTCCACGAACGCATCGCCCCACTTCACCAGGAGAATCGAAGGCAATCCGGTGCCGGACTTGTAGCCGACATCTTCGAAGGTCCAGTTGCCATCATTGCGGTAGAGAGGAGAGTAATCGAAAGAGAAATCGGTGACGTACAGGGAAGGCCGCCCGGTGTGCAGGTAATCACCAAGGGCGGTCCCCATCGACGCCTGTTCGCCGCCGTCTTCGCTGAGCGCGGTTCCCGACTCAAGACCGATCTCCTTGAACTTGCCTTTGCCGTCGTTGCGGTAGAGGTAGTTGGGAGTGGAATCGTTCGCGATATAGATGTCGGGGCGTCCGGTGTTGTTGAAGTCGGCCCAGACCACGCTGAGACCGTAGTATCCGGCTGCGTCATCCACTCCTGCGCTCTTGGAAACATTCGTGAATGTGCCGTCGCCGTTGTTGTGAAACAGGGAGTCACCGGATCCTCGAAGCCCGCGGGGGCCGCACTGCACATCGATGCCCATGTATTTACATGTTGGAACGCTGCCAAACTCGGGAGGATGCTCGAGGTCAAACTCGGTGTAGTTGGCGACCATCAGATCGACGAAGCCGTCGCCGTCATAGTCGGCAAAGGCCGCGCCGGTGGACCAGCGGCCGTCGGCCACTCCCGCCTTCGCGGTGACATCGGTGAAGGTCCCGTCACCGTTATTGCGATAAAGAACATTGCCGCGGAGACAGGTGATATAGAGATCGGGCCAGCCGTCGTTATTGTAGTCGGCCACCGCCCCGCCCATCGCAAAGCATGGCGTCGCAATGCCCGCTTTGTCGGTCACGTCGGTAAATGTGCCATCGTGATTGTTGTGGTAGAGGGCGCCGCGGGCCTTCTCTCCTTTGAGGGCCATCGCGATGGTCGGGGCATTCGTGAAATAGATATCGAGCCAGCCATCGCGGTCATAGTCGAGCAGGAGCACCCCGCCGCTCATCGACTCGGGGATGTAGCGGGCTTCGGGAGCAAAAGTGTGGCGGAACCGAATCCCGGCTTTTTCGGTGACGTCTTCGAGTTGCGGAACTGGGCGATCGTGGCACTTGGTGACCTTCAGGCCAGCGGGTGGGGCCGCACCTTGAGCAACTCCCTGGGCGAAGGTCTGGTGAGGCCAGGTGAGGCTGGCAATGAGCAGAACGCGCGTCAACAGACTGCAGAAACGCGAGGGCGTTCCAGACGTCATTTGCAGGCTCAGTTGTCTTTGGGGGCTACGCAAGTGGCCATTCTAACGCTTCAGTAGGCGCACGCGATGCTCGCGCTAGAAGCTGAACATCGCCTGCAATTCGATTTTTCGATTCGCGCCACCGCTGGAGAATGGGCCGCCGGCGAGAGCGTTCGACTTTCCGAAATAGTCGGAGCTCAAAGTTCCGACCGGAGTTGCGGGATTTACATGATTCAGCACGTTGCGCGCATTGATGCTGAAGGTTAGGTTATAGCGGCGGGTGCTTGTACTGGCACCGAACAAACCGCCGGGGCCTCCGCCTCTTCCAAACCCGCCACCGCCGGGTCCGCCATGGCCGCCGCCCGGACCGCCGCCGGGACCACGGGGGCTTGCGCCCTGAGGTCCGCCTGCGGCCGTTGCCTCCCGCCCGAAGCCAAACGTTTTGCTGAGCCGGAGATTGAGCGTGAACTGCGCCGGGCCGCTGAGGTAGTTGATAGGAATCGGAGTGTAGGTTCCTGTAGTGGGGACTGTGTAGTAGCACTTCGCAACCGTAGAAGTACACGTGCCAGGAGCATTGGTCGCGAAGGCCGGCCGGTCGCTGAAAACCGAGTCTCCGTTTACGTCCCTGTCGCCCACAGTGACGTTGTAGGGAGAACCTGAATTAAAAACCATGAACGGGCTGATCCGAAAGCCGTAGCGCATGGCGATACTGCCGCCCAAAAACAGCCGGTGCCGCGTGTCAAAGGAGGACCGGCCATAATCCGCGGCGATGTTGTAGGGATTGGACGGAGATCCGGAAACGTCGCTATTGGCGTAGTTCAGCATGTAGAAACCGAACAGCGTCAGCTTCGAAGCCCGTACGTTGAAGTTGGTGATGAGTTGGTTCTGGCGGAAAACTCCCTTCGAGTCGTACAGGAAGATATTGCCGGCGGACGGATCGGGACGCGGACCGGCGGAGTTGGGGGTTCCCGGCAAAGGCGCGTTTGAGTTCCAGGTCACGAATTGATGTACGCCGCGTGAGTTTAAGTACGACACACTGAGGTTGGCGATCTTCGATAATTGCCGCTCCAGGCTGAACGCGCTCTGCATGATATAGGGCGAATGCAACTGCGGAGCGATCCGGTAGATGGTGGGAGCGGTCTGGGAGGGCGGCAGGGTGTTCACCGGTGGAATCAGCGGGAAGAAATCGATCGGGTTGGTGGAGGTCGCGGCGACGACATATTGCTGCTGCGTCACGCCATCCATGCGGTTGGAGTTGAGCACATTGCTCTCAGAGAAACGGTCGTAAAACATGCCGAAACCGGCGCGCAATACGGTTTTGGCCGCGTTCTTGCCGTTTCCGCCGATGCCCCAGGCCAGCGCGACGCGGGGCGCCCAGTCGGCACGATCGTGGATTGCATTCTGGGTTTCGAAGCGCAGTCCGTAGCTGACCGTGAAGTTGGAGCGCAGCCTCCAATCATCCTGCGCGTACAGCCCAATATCGGCTACGGTGGCAGTCACCGTGGGAGCTGTGCCACTGGCGGTTGCGTTGATCACGAACTGGCTCGCGCCCGGGGCGGTCGTCGCGCCGCCAGCCAGGGCTTCCACGGCGGTCTGGTAAACATCAAGGCTGGGGAATGTGAAGCTGCCATTGAATCCGGCGCTCGTGAGGACGACCTCGTGTTCCGCGCGCAAGCGCCCTCCAAATTTTACGAAGTGTTTGCCCCGCACGAGGGACGTGTAGTTCTGCAGTTCGTAGTTGTCGGTATGGTCCTGCCGCGTGCCTTGACTGCTTCCTCCGCCGGTGAAAGCACCCATTACGTTGATCGAGGGGTCCGTGCTGAGCGGGGTCTGATTTCCGCTCTCGTGCTCGTACCGGAAGCGAGTCTCGTTCACCGCTTTGGTACTCAGAACCTGGGTATCGCTGACCTGAAAGGTGTGCTCGGTGGAATTGGAATTGTTTCCGGTCGAGGGCAATGAGAACTGCCCAATACCGGCGTTTTCCTCAGTCTCACGGAAGTACTGGTAGCGGGCGGTCAGGGTATTGTTTGGCGTGACTTGATAGTCGAGGCGAGGGCTGAGGCTCATGTGCGTCCGCGGATTGGGAACGCTGGCCGTGAATGTCGTTTTTTCGTTATTCGAGCCCAGCGCAGGCGTGTCGATGATGGACACTTCGTTGATGTCTCTCCGGTGAAAGTCGAAGAAGAACGACGCCTTCTTGCTGAGCGGTCCCCCGACATTCGCCATGTACATGGTCGAGTAATAAGGCTGTTCCTCTACGGGCGGCTGTCCCTCCGCGCCGCCGAGAAAAGGGTTAGGGGAATTGAACGCCGAGCTGTTCCCCATGGCCGAAACCTGTCCGTGGAATTTGTCGGTGCCGGGCTTCGTGAAGACCTCGATCCTTCCGTAGCCCAGTCTGTCGTATTCCGCCGAAAACGGGTTCTGATTGATGCGGACCTCACGAATCGAGGACTTCGGCGGAAGCTGTCCGCCGGTGAATCCGTCGATGTAGATCTGGCCGCCATTGGGTCCGGCGGAGGGGCCGGCGAGTGCTTCCAAGTCCTGCTGCAGTTCATCGGGATCGTCGGAGAGTGACTCCAGATCTTTGCCGCTGAGAACGAGCGCGCTGGCATTGCTGGCGGGGTTGACGTCGATCTGGGGGGTCTGCTCCTCGACGTTGACTTTCTCTTTCTGCACACTGATCTCAAGCGCGATGTTGAGTTGCGCAGTCTGGCCGGCGGCGACTTCCACGTCGGTTTGCGCGAAGGTGGCAAATCCCTTTGCGTTTGCGGTGACCGTGTATTTGCCGGGCGTGAGATTCCCAAGTTCATAGATGCCGCTGCGGTTGGTTGCGGCAGAATGTGTCGGTACACCGTTCACAACGATGGCCACGGTGGCATTGGTCACGACGGCGCCGGAGGGATCGGTGACCTGGCCGCGCAAAGTTGCGGTCGGCGCCTGGGCCACAGCGAACGCGGAAGAAGCGATCAGAATTCCAACTAAGATGAACGAAGAAAACTTCAACTCACACCTTTTCTTTCCGGGCAGATCATTGAAACGCCAGTTCCAACTATTGAGCGGTTTCACCTTCGCCACTTGGGGCGCTAAGCGACCACGGCGAAAGAATCGTGGATGCACCTCGGTTCGGCGCTGCGGTCAAAATGGGTTCGACTCCGGAGAGCAGCGTAATGGCGGTGACGGTTCCTGCGTCCCCGCCCTGCGTCGAGACCATCATGACTGCATCGCCCTTTTGCAGGTCAGCGAGCGAGCTATTGGGCAGCCGGCTCAAAAAGCGCTGTAAATCGGGCGAGCCATTTCCATTCCCGTTCTGCATGGCGCCGGGCCCGTGGGACATCTGTGAACCTGTCCCCGCGGGAGGTCCTCCCGCCGATGCGGGCGAGGCCCGGGGCCCGGCGCCATGATCGCCATTCCCCCCGGCGTTGCCTTTCAATCGCATCGCGATCCGCTGCGCGAATTCTTGCGGCAACTTCTTCAGCTGCGAATCGGCTGAGACTTTTACTACGACTGGCGTTTTGCCGATGGTGTCCTGCACGGTCATGGTGTTGGCTGCCGTGTCGATCGCCGAGATGGTTCCCGCTATGTTGCGAAACGATCCGGAGACGATTTCTTCGGCCGTAAGTTCGGCGCCATCCGCGCTGTGGGTGCCCCGCACACGCAACTGATCTCCAGGCACCGAACTGGGCGCGTAGCGGCGCAGGACCGTACTCTTTGTGGTGTGGACGGCGATCTTCCGGGTGGCGCCGAGGCTGCCGGAGGAGACCGTGATGGTGCCGCTCGCGGCGTCCACTGCATCCACCAGGCCGCCGAGCCCTCGCTTCTGCCAGTCTTCGCGGTCGCGCTGCTGCTTCTCCGACAAATCGCCTTGCTTCATGACGATGACCGCGAGCGCCGCGATGGAGCGGCCGTCCGCGGAGGCCTGCCCGCGCACCAGTACTCGATCTCCGGTTTGCAAGTCTTGCGCGGTGAGGGGGACCTGAATGTCTCCAGGAGTGGCTTGCTTGGCCTGAGCGCTGCAAATACCGGCAAGACTCAGAACGGCGGCCGCAGCGATCAGAGCCAGATCTGCAGGTCGGTGGAAGAATTGCGCCATGTCTAAATCTAGCATCGGGAAAGATGCAAGAATGCAGGGTTTACGAAGTTTTACGCAGGCTTCATGTGACGAATCGAGGACTCAGTGTTCGGTCGCCGGAGCTTGCGGCACGGTGTTGGGTTGAAGTTTCAGTGGTTCGGCGGAAGTCCGGCTTTACAAGACTTTACTGCGGTTGACCGAGTCTTTACAGAGGTGCTGCAACTCGGTCTTCGCTATGGGCATCCCTCATGCATAGATGTGAGGGCGAGATGACAACCGGAGAGCCTAAACTCGAATCACAGGCAAACTCCGCATTGGGATGTCTGCTGTACCGTCTCACGGTAATGTTTCCGAGTTGGGCAGGAGCTTTTCTGGCGCTGTACACGATGAGAACACGTTTTCGATAAGGGGAAATGCTATTGGTTGACTATCTGCGGAAGTTCCTGGTCTGTGAGCTAGTGGTCGTGTTGGCGGTGCTGCCGCTGCTTGCCCAATCGTCGGAGAGGCAAGAAGCCGCAGCCACATTGTCGGTCGATGTGAAAGTAGTGACCTTGCCCGTCACGGTGCGGGACAAGCATGGCCAGATCGTTCGCAATCTGACCAAGGACGATTTTGTGCTACAGGAAGATGGCCGTCCGACGACGATCAAATACTTTTCGCAGGAGGCCAATCTTCCGCTGACACTCGGTCTGCTAGTGGATACGAGTCTGAGCCAGAGGAACGTGCTCGATGAGGAGCGCAACGCGAGCCGGGGTTTTCTCGACCAGATGCTCGCGCAAGAGAAAGACAAGGCATTCATCGTCCACTTTGATCATGAAGTGGAATTGCTGCAGGATCTGACTTCTTCGCGCGATTTGCTCCAGAAGGCACTGGATGCGCTGCAGACGCCGCCACCGGATCGGGAGCGATCGGGGGACGACGGAGACTCATCGCCCAACGGCCAGCGAAGAATGCATAGAGCTGGCGGCACGCTGCTTTACGATGCAGTGTTCCTGGCATCGGATGAGTTGATGAAAAAGCAGCAGGGGCGCAAAGCGGTCATCATTCTTTCCGACGGTGTCGATCGGGGCAGCAAGAAGTCGTTGGAAAGCGCGATTGAAGCAGCCCAGCGCGCCGACACGGTGGTCTATTCCATCCTGTTCAAGGATAGCCAGCCCGAGCGGGCAGGTTACGAACATCAAAGACGTGGCGGAATGGGAGGCGGTTGGCCCGGCGGTGGTGGCGGCTACCCTGGTGGCGGGGGTGGATGGCCCGGCGGTGGCGGCCGAAGGGGCGGAGGTCCGCGCCCTCAGCAGGAAGCGCGCACAGACGGAAAGAAGATTCTGGAACGAATTTCGAAGGAAACGGGTGGCCGACTTTTCGAAGTTTCCAAGAAGGAATCGGTCGGTCAGATCTATACCAGCATTGCTGAGGAACTGCGCACACAGTACAGCCTAGGCTACACCCCGAATAAACAGGAGTCTGCCGAGGGATATCACAAGATCACGCTGACGGCGAAAGGCAAGGACCTGTCTGTGCAGACGCGCGACGGGTACTACGCCGACCGGTAGGCGCGGCCGGCATTCGTGACCGCGTGAATGTCCCTGCTGTCGACCCGAGATTGCTGATGGAGCGCCGGGCGTCCCCGCCCGGCTGGACGGGCGAGACGCCGTCCCTCCACTCATCTCCCCAATAATCCTTCCTCCCTGAGTCGAGCATCCAGTGGATCAATCAGCCTGTCGATGCTCTTAAGAAGGGTTGTGCGCTCAGCGTCGAGTAGCCCGCGCACCAGTGATGCCCACTGCTCCGGCAGGTGAGTGAGAAGGCGCTTCTCGCCCGGGTGAGGTTGCCGCTCAAGGGCGAACCACACATCGAAGAAGCTCGCCAGCAGAGCGGTGATGCGGTGGTGAACGCTGACTGCGTCGCCGCGTTGCAGTGCCAGTTCGATCTGCCGGCGGTAGGATGACTGGTTGCGGCGAAGAATGGGCCAATTTTTCGCGATCACGGCGCGTCGGAGTTCGTCCGGGTATGCCACGTTGGCACGGCTCTGCAGTTGTTGGAACCAGCCCTCCCGATCAAACAGCGGTTCGGAATGAAGGGCGTTGAACCAGAAGCAAGTGGTGTAGCCGATAGAAGGCTCGTGCCTGACCAGAACTCGATTAAGCTGGTCTTCGATCCACTTGGGAGAGCGGTACATGATGTCAAGCCTCAGACCAGCCGCGAGGTCGCTCGCCTCGTCGCCCGGTTCCCAGAAGCGATTGTCGATCTCCGCGCCGTCACCGAGTAGATCTCGGCGGAATTCCACGGGGACCTCGGCGGAGGAGTAAACGTAGATATCGAAATCGGATTCCGGATCGCTTGTCCCGCCACCCTGCGAACCGGCCAGCACCACAGCGATGACGTACGACAGCTCCGCAAAACGGCTTGCCAGTTGAAGGAGGTACTGCCGTGATCTCGATTTCACAAGGTGATTGCTGCGGCTATTCGGCATGCGTCTCTTCTATTGTCGTTCATCGGGTTTGAAAAGATGGTTACGATTCTCTCCGCTCTGACCAGCTTTGCGCTATGCTTGGGAGCCCGGCCGGTAGCCAAGTCGGCCAAAAGTGAAGATGAAATTCCCGCGCTCCAGCGGCGTCCTGTTGCACCCAACCTCTTTGCCAGGCCGGTTCGGCATCGGCGAATTCGGGCCCGAAGCTTACGCCTTCATTGATTTTCTCAGAGCTGCGGGGCAGAAGCTGTGGCAGGTGCTGCCACTGAATCCGACTGGCTACGGGGATTCTCCCTTCCAATGCTTTTCGGCTTACGCGGGCAATCCTCTCCTGATCAGCCTGGAGAAGTTAATGCAGGGCGGCGTTCTGGAGTCGGAGGAAGTGCGCAATCCGCCAAACTCTGCCGCGGAGACGGTGGACTTTGGTCCGGTGATCCGGTGGAAAATGCTGCTGCTGAAGAAAGCGGCGGAGCGGTTCTTGAGGTCTGCTGCCGGTGATCAGAGACGGGCATTCGAGGATTTTTGCCGTGACAATGCGAACTGGCTCGATGATTTCGCCTTGTTCATGGCTTACAAAGATCGGGACAGCAAACTCATCTGGAATCAGTGGCCCGAAGGGCTTGCGTCTCGGCGGCCGGAGGCTCTGCACGAGTGGCGTGAGCGCCTGCAAAAAGACGTTCAGGCGAATCAGTATTGGCAGTTTGAATTCTTTCGTCAGTGGAACGATGTCCGGACCTATGCGCGCCGCAACGGGATCCGCATCCTGGGCGATATTCCGATCTACGTTGCGCTCGACAGCGCCGATGTCTGGGCCAATCGTGAGTATTTCCACCTGGATTCTGGGGGCCATCCGCTGCAAGTCGCGGGCGTTCCTCCGGATTACTTCAGCGCTACCGGGCAGCTCTGGGGAAATCCTATCTACGATTGGGAACGGCACAAACAGGCCGGCTACCGCTGGTGGGTGGACCGCTTTCGCGCAGCGCTCAGTTTGTATGACGCGGTGCGCATCGATCACTTCCGTGGCTTCGAGGCTTATTGGGAAATTCCGGCCGGCGAAACTACAGCGATGAATGGCCGATGGGTCAAGGGGCCGGGCGCAGAATTGTTCAGCGTGCTCCAGCGTGAACTGGGTGAGTTGCCGATTGTGGCGGAGAATCTGGGCGTGATCACGCCCGAAGTGGAAGCCATTCGCGCTCAATTCGGGTTTCCGGGCATGTCGATTCTGCAGTTTGCTTTTGGCAACGATCCGCAGGGTCCCAGCTTCCGCCCGCACAACTACGTTCGCGAGCTCGTCGCCTACACCGGCACGCATGACAACGACACCACCGTGGGTTGGTGGACCAGCCAGGGCGCAAAGGACAGCACGCGAACTCCCGGCGATGTGGTGAAGGAGCATGCCTTCGCTCGCGCCTACCTGGGGTTCACCGACGAGCCGATTCATTGGGTGATGATCCGCACGGTTCTGGCGTCGATCGCCGATACCGCGGTGATCCCGGCGCAAGATCTGCTTGGTTTGGGAAGTCCAGCACGCATGAACCTTCCGGGCACTCCCAGTGGCAACTGGCGTTGGCGCTGCAAGAAAAATGCGCTCACTGGGGAACTGGCACAGCGCTTGCTGAAAATGGTTACCATGTACGACCGCTAGAATCGCAGGAACAACGGAGACACTCTCCTCATGGAAAAACCCGTACGCAGTGCGTGGCAGATCTCGAACATGAGTTTCGGCTTCCTCGGGATCCAGTTTGGGTGGGGGCTGCAGCTGGCCAACATGAGCGCAATCTACGAGTATCTGGGCGCGCATCCAGATCAGATCCCGTTCCTGTGGCTGGCCGCTCCGCTGACCGGACTCATCGTTCAGCCTATCATCGGACATTCGAGCGACCGCACCTGGGGGTGGTTGGGCCGGCGCCGCCCGTATTTCCTCACGGGCGCGCTCTTGAGTTCGGCGGCGCTTACTCTGATGCCGCGCGTTTCCGCGCTTTGGATGGCTGCCGGCCTGCTTTGGATTCTCGATGCCTCGATCAACGTCAGCATGGAACCGTTCCGCGCGTTCGTGGCCGATCTTCTGCCGGAGAAACAACGCACCCTTGGATTCACGATGCAGAGCCTGTTCATTGGCCTGGGTGCAGTGTTTGCATCGGCGTTGCCTTACCTACTGACCCACGTGTTCCGGGTCAGTGATACGGGGGGCGCAACATCGGTCATTCCTTATACCGTCCGGCTCTCTTTTTCGATTGGGGCAGTCGTTTTCCTGACGGCTGTTCTCTACACGATCGTGACGACTAAGGAGTATCCGCCCGACGACATGGCCGCTTTCAAGCAGATGAAACAGGAACGATCGGGACTCCGAGAGAATGCTGCCGAGATTTTTCAGTCCATCCGCGAAATGCCTAAGACGATGCGGGAACTCGCTCCTGTGCAGTTCTGCACCTGGTTGGGCCTGTTCTGCATGTGGCTCTATTTTGGCGTTGCGATTGCGCGAAGCGTGTTTGGCGCAGCGACGCCCACCTCCTCTGGATACAATGATGGCATTAAGTGGGGAGGAGTCTGCTTCGCTGTCTATTCCGCCGTCACGTTCGCATTCGCCTTTGTGTTGCCGTCTGTTGCCGGGACGCTGGGCCGGAAATGGACACACACTCTTTGCCTTATTTGCGGAGCGCTCGGACTGCTCTCGGTCAGTGTGATTCACGACAAATGGTTTCTGATCGGGCCTATGATCGGCGTCGGAATCGCCTGGGCCAGCATTCTGTCCATGCCGTACGCGGTGCTGGCAAGCTCGCTCCCTCCCGCGAAGACCGGCGTCTATATGGGGATTTTCAATTTCTTCATTGTGATCCCGGAGATCATCGCCGCCGCGTTCTTCAATCGCATTGTCAATTTCCTTGAACCCAACCTGCCGAAGTCGGTGGATGTTCGCCTCGCTGTTGTCATCATCGGCGGTTTCTCTCTGTTGCTGGCCGCGCTGTTGATGCAGCGAGTCAGCGATCCGGGA
Organism: Terriglobia bacterium; assembly: GCA_020073015.1. Taxonomy (GTDB): domain Bacteria; phylum Acidobacteriota; class Terriglobia; order Terriglobales; family Acidobacteriaceae; genus Acidiflorens. Next base: position 17,194 of record JAIQFZ010000062.1, read on the forward strand.
GAGAAACTCGCGTAGCAACTGTGGAAGAAGGTCTGTTTTTGGGTGGCGCAGCGCTTTTAGCGCTGCGATAAGGGCCCCTTTTTCAATAGCGGCTTCAGCCGCTGCGGTCCGTGATCCGACTTCTTGCTCACGCTCCGGGTAATGGGCTTTTCCCGTTGCAGAGTGGCAGGCGAGTCCATCAGCGCGAAGCTTCGAACCGGTAGCCGACGCCACGCAGTGTCTTCAGATAGCGCGGATTCCGCGGGTCCGACTCGATCTTCTCCCGCAGACGGCGTACGAACACGTCAATCGAGCGCGGCGTCACGAAGGAACCTTCTTTCCACACTGCGTCGAGGAGTTGATCGCGGGTAAAGACCCGTCCGCGGTGCCGGGCCAGGTATTCCAGAAGCCGGAATTCCCGAACGGTGGTGGGCACGGTGCGGCCCCCGACTCGCACGGTCATGGATGCCAGGTCAATTTCTAAATCGCCTGCTTGAACAACCTCGGGATTGCAAACACCCACGGGATCGCGGAGAGCATTCCGCACACGGGCAATCAGTTCTCTGGGGCTGAAAGGCTTGGCGATGTAGCCGTCGCCACCGACGTCGAAGGCGTGGACACGATCCGGTTCCTGGGTCCGGGCGGAAAGAAAGATGACCGGGGTTCGGGATAGCCGTTCATGTTGGCGAATCTGGCGGCACAGATCGAACCCGCTCATTCCCGGAAGCATGATGTCCAGCAGAAACAAGGAAGGCTGCCGCATCGCCGCCGAAGAAACGACCGTTGCACCGGAGAAAAAAGTGGAAACGTCGTAGCCGGCGGTACGCAGATTATGTTCGATCAGATGCGAGACATCCGGATCATCTTCCACCACGAAGATCAGGTTCTGGGAGCGCGAATTGTCTGTGGCCTCCAAAGGATCCATGGGGGAAAACAGCTTCTAATCGTTTCCGGACGCTACGTTAGGTGAAGTCCAACCACACTAGAGCGGCCATGTTGCCGCAATGTTGCGGGATTGTTAAAACGCGATGAATTTCGTTGGTCAGCGATTCGACGAGTCTGATTTTCTGACCAGCTCTGAACCTGCTGTTGAGTCCTCAACAAGAAGGTTGGCCCGCCGGAGCTGACTCGCGCGGCGGGCCAGTTGAGGTCCTGAACCAGATCTTAATTCCCGGTTCCCGATAACGCTGCTTTCTGGGGGCTCCCTCCGCCGTTGTCATTGACTTGCAGCGTGGCATTGCGGGCACCCGTTTTTGTGGGAGTGAGCTTCACCCGTAACCGTGCAACTCTGTCCGGCGGCGATGCTGGTGCCGCAGTTGCTCGGGCAGGGCCTCCTTTATTGCATCAAGCCACAGCTCGACACGCGTCGCAGTTACTTCTTTCTCGGCGGTGAGGGTAGTTTCTTCGGTTTGATTTCTTCCACGCGCGGGCACTTGCCGGTTGGCTGGAACAGCGCTGGATCCGGCGTCGCGAGCACAATGTCGCGAAAGATGAAGGTAGGGGAACCAGGAGCTTCGATCCTCACGGAGAACCCCTTCAGATCGTTCGCTTCCCACACTTTCGCGTGCAATGTTTTTCCGTCAGCTGATGTCAACACGACCTCTTCGACGGTGCAAGCGTGGCCTTCGAACACTTCAGTTCCTACAGGTTTTTTTCTATTTTCGTACCCGGCTCCTGTTGCAGGGGGCTGCGCATGATCATTGCTTTGTTCATCGGTAGTTCCATGCAAATTGCCCCGTTCTGGAACGCGTTATAGACCTTATTACTACCAGGGATATAAATGGTACTTTGACCGGGCGAGTTCTCCGTCCGGAAATTCGCGCCGGATTTATAGATCTTCCACGGCGGGTTCTGCGGGCTCGTAGGAGGCGCCTGAGAAATCTGTGTAGCAGAGAAGGAGTCGGGCAGGCCCCAAACATCCTGTGCGGCTGCGCCGGCCGCTGGCAGCGCCAACGCAAGCACCACCCCTAGTTTCGTAATGGCTCTCAGCATTCGATGCACTCTCCACGTCACAAATAGTTCGCCCGCGGGAACTTGTCAGGAGGAATGTCAGGTGGCAGGACGAACGGTGCAACAATGTTGTAGTACGCTATTTCAATTGTCAAGACCAGCGGGGGCAGTTGGGAAAGAGATAATTCTGATACGGAGACCATATGCAATTTTCCAGAGTCAAACGCACAGCCACGCTTCTCATCGCATGGGCATTCCTAGCGGGCGTAGCCCACGCGCAGGATGCCTGGGGTTTACCGGATTTCTCAGCCACGCAGATATCCCAAGCGCCGGCGTCAGTCCCGCAGATGGGGCCGCTGAGGATCTACAAGTCGGGCATGCGATATCGCACGGAACGGGACCCAGGACAAGCGGTCATCTGGCTGCCGGCTAGCGACAAAGTTTACAACCTGCTCCAGAACGGAGCGAGTTGCATGGAATTGCCACTAAATAACGCTCCGCTGATGAGCAGCCCGCTGCAGCAGCCGGCGGATACCAAGATCGAAAGGAAAGTGGTTGGCCACGAAACGATGGAGGGGCATCCATGCACGGTCGAGGAAGTCACGCTGGCCGCACCAGATGGAAAAACCATGCAAGCCAAGGTTTGGGCAGCCACGGATCTGAAAGGTTTCCCGGTGAAAATTGAGGCCCTCCGGTCGCCCACATTCATTTTTCGGGACATCAAGCTGGAGACGCCCGACGCGGCGCTGTTTCAACCGCCCAGCAAATGCCCGCCCCTGGAGAAGATCAAGCCCAAGACGCTCTCCCCCCATCCACCCAAGCCATCACGTCCGCCAGATAAGTGAGTCGCCCGGCACGGTCCGACAAAAAAAAGGCCCTGCGGGGCAGGGCCTCGAGTTTGCGACGCGATCAATCTACTTCCCGACTTTTCCTCGCGGAGTACCAACGCCAGTGCAAAGGTCATACAACGCCGCGGCGCTGTAGCCGTTGGAACCGGATTTGGGGTCGTAGAAGTTCTTCTTATAGTCCACGGCGGTGGGCATCTGTCCGTAGATCAGGTAGGCTTCCTGGTTCTGCAGGTAGCCGAATCCCTGGAAGGCGTAGGGCGTTCCCTGTCCAACCTTGTTGCCGATGTTGTCGATGATACCGGCCAAAGCAGGTGAGGCAACGCTGGTACCGCCGACGATCCACCAGCCACCGTTGTAGTAGTCGTAGACCCACACGCCGCTGGCCGGGTCTGCGTTAAAGGAAAGATCGGGGATGGCGCGCGAGCCGCCGGCCGTCAGCGGGAACTGATAGCCCTGCGAGTTTTCGTATGCGCTGTATCCGCCACCCGAACCGCCCCAGCAGGACTCATTCGCGAAATTGCCGTTGGATTTGCGATTCACCGTGGTGCCGCCTGCGGCGAGGACCCAGGGAACCGAGGCTGGCCAGCTGGCGCCAGCACCACCGTCGCCCGAGGACGCCAAATAGGTGGTCTTGTCCCACGCGCTGTAGAAATTCGGATCAAAGCTCCCCTCGGTCGACCATTCCCCGCAACCCCAGCTATTGGAGACGGTGCCGCCGCCGGCCGCTTGCACGTAGGCGCCAGCCCACTGCACCGCGTAGGCAAGATCGGCACAGGAGTTGGTGGCTGCCTCGACGAGGTAGACTGCGGCTGAGGGGGCCATTACGTGCGCCCACTCAATATCCAGCGCTTCTTCCAGCCCCCAACCAGTATTTCCCGCAGGCGGAGCATTCGAGGTGTAGCAACCGCCATTGACAGCGGCTGTGGTGCAGTAGATCTGCGCAAAGCTGGCCGCGGGCAGCCCCCAGTAACTGGAGAAGCTCGCCAGGTCATAGGCTGCGTAGGGGTTGTCGTAGGCATCCACCAGGGCGATAGCTCCGAAGCCGCCGACTGGGTGCCGGGTACCGCCGGTTGCTGGGTTACATCCGGTATAGGTCGGTCCAATCTTGTAGACGCAGCCCATGGAGGCGGGTGTCTCCGCTTCGGTGATGAGCGGAACTGCCGCCGCCGCAGGCTTGGCGCCAGTGGCACTGCGAAGAACGTAATGAGTGTTGGCCAGCTTTCCAGCATCGCCCGGCTTGGCGATGCTGCTCTCCGGAATATAGGCATTCGTCAGGGCGGGTTTCGCACCCACTTGAGGCGCTGCGCCGCGGGTGCCTGCGATCGGCGCGTTGTCTTGGGCTAGGGCTACGGATGTCAGGCTCCCGGCAAGGGTTGCAATGATTGCGATGAGAGCTGCTTTGCTCGAAATGCTGTGACTAATTTTCTCGACATACATAATTCATCTTCTCCTCGGTAGAAGTACGCGAGTCGGAACACACACGTCCGCTGACGCCCTCGACTGTTGATCGAAGGACACACAGAGACACTCTGTGTTTCCAACCGTCGTCTAGTTTTCGTTGGCTTGCTTTACTTCGGGCCGGGGAAGAACGTTGGCCCCTTATGACTGGACAGCATCATGTGTCAGGTCCGATTCTTTGTCAAGAGAGAAACAGAGTCGAGCGCAAAAATAAATATCTGATCGGATATGAAACGAAAACGCGGTTTCCACCACACCTTCGTCGCCAGGCTGACGGCAACACGTTGATGAGAACTGGAGTGTGTGGGGTCTATGGCGCGCCCGGAGAGATTCGAACTCCCGACCTACAGCTCCGGAGCTCCGGAGGGTGCTGCTCTATCCAGTTGAACTATGCGCGCTCGGTGGATTCATCCAGTGTGCATCGCGGCCACGGGCGTCTCAATGTCCACGGTCCCACTTGGGGACCACTTACCGGAGGGATTCCCCTGCTTACCTATTCTCCGGAGTTTTGGTATCAGCAGGCGCCTGCTGCTTGGGAACTGGCTGCTTCTTGGGTGGTTTGGGCGGGGTCAGTTGCTTTTCGGGAGGGACTACCTGGCCGGTTTTTTCGTAGGGCACGCACTTGTAGGCAGGATTGAACAGTTCAGGGCTGACAGTCTCAAACTTGACGTCGCGGTACACTGCCACCATCCCTTCACCCAGCTTGGTCTTGACCGCGATCTTCACGGGCACGCCTTTTAAGTCTTCCGCCTCCCATATTTTGAAAGACGTGGTTTTGCCGTCTGCGGCGGTGACCACCACAGTTTCGACCGTGCATTTGTGGCCTTCGAACTCTGCGCTTCCAGCATTGGTCCGTTCAACCTTGGTGCCGGAAATCAACTGCATGGGGCTGGGCAACATGGTGACCTGGTGTGTTTTCATCTGGACACAGACCGGTTTCGGCGAGTCCGTGTGAAAGAGATTGTAGGCCAGATCGTCCTCGGGTCGATAGATGGTGGCAAGGCCGGGAGCGAACTCAATGCGGAACTTTGTGCCGGAACGATAGATCTTGGAGGGTGGCACACCGCGGTTCCGACTCTGCAAATACTCTGTCGCCGTGAAGTCGGGCAGCTTCCAGGCATCCTCCCCCAAGGCGAGCGCTCCGGGCACGAGCAGGGCGGCGAAAGTCGCAAGCTTCCCCAAGGTCGGCAGTCGTCGCATAAAAGATCTCCTCAATTTGCGAATTGATACTGTTACGGATCTGAACAGCCATTCGCTCTGCACGTTCGAGCGTTCGGGGGGAAGCACTGCCAACGCCTGTGTTGCCTGAGTTTTTCATGAATTGTATCAGGAGGGTCTGCGAAACATCGAATCCGAGGGTTGCCGTTCTGGGCGCTTCATCGCCGAAGATCAGTGCGAAACGAATTAAATCCAGCGGGGTGGGGATGCCGTGCTGGATCGCGAAGGCGAAGAGCGAGAATGAAGCGGAGGCAAACTGGCGCGCCCGGAGAGATTCGAACTCCCGACCTACAGCTCCGGAGGCTGCCGCTCTATCCAGCTGAGCTACGGGCGCGCGGTGGATTCATCTAGTGTACATCGCAAGCAGGGGCGTCTCAACGGCGGAGGATGCCGAGTCGCAGCGCTCAGCAGCCGCCGACTTTCCAGAAGTGTTCTTCCTGATAATCAAGGTGCAGCAGGCGGTTGCGCGGGTCGTGGCGCTTGCCGCAGTTGGGGCAGGGGATAAAGCTGCGGATGTGCATCCCCTTGCGATCGTAATCTTCGGAGACGGCAAAGCTGGCGCCGCAACTGCAGGGAATGAGGAACATGCGGAACTTCTTCTGTTCTTCGCACTTCTTTCCTGGGCGTTTCTGGGCGATCGCCTTCGGCATCAGCTCTCTTCGACAGCGGCCAACGAACTCTTCTTTCGCTTATTCGATTGTAGAACTTTTTTGCGCAGGCGCAACGTCTTGGGCGTGACCTCGACGAATTCGTCATCGGCGATGAACTCGATAGCCTGCTCAAGATTCAGTTGGCGGTATGGTACCAAGCGGATGGCTTCGTCGGCGGTGGAAGCGCGCATGTTGGTCAGCTTTTTTTCGCGGACCGCGTTCACGTCGAGATCGGTATCCTTTGCGTTCTCCCCGATGATCATGCCCTCGTAGAGTTCAATGCCTGGGCCCACGAAAAGTTCTCCGCGCTCCTGCAGGCCCCAGAGCGCATAGGCGGTCGAAATCCCCGCGCGGTCGGCGATCAATGCGCCCGTCAGCCGGTGCGGAATCTCGCCCTGCCATTCTTTGTATCCATCGAACAGCGCATTCATCACGATCGTTCCGCGCGTGTCGGTGAGCAGCTGGCTGCGCAGGCCGATCAGCCCGCGCGAAGGCACGCGGAATTCGACGCGCACGCGGCCGTAGCCGTGGTTATGCATGTTGGCGACTTCGCCCTTGCGAGAGCCCAGTTGTTCCATGACCACGCCGACGAATTCTTCCGGCACATCTACGGTGAGGTGCTCCACTGGTTCCATGAGCTTGCCGTCGATGCGCTTGGTGACAATCTCGGGCTTGCCGACCATGAGTTCGTAGCCTTCACGGCGCATCATTTCGAGCAGGATGGAAAGCTGGAGTTCGCCGCGCCCGAGCACTTTGAATGAATCGGTGCTGCTGGTTTCTTCCACGCGCAGCGAGACGTTGGTCAGCAGTTCCTTGGCCAGCCGGTCGCGCAGGTTGCGCGAAGTGACGTAGGTGCCGTCGCGCCCGCAGAACGGCGAGTTGTTCACCGTGAACAGCATGGCGATGGTTGGCTCGTCGATGATGATGGGCGGCAGCGGCGCGGGATGGTCGGCGTCGGTAATGGTTTCGCCGATGGTGATGCCCTCAACCCCAGCGATCGCCACGATGTCGCCGAATAACGTTTCGGTACTGTCGGTACGCTTGAGTCCGGAAAAGCTGAAGAGCTTGGTGATCTTCGTTTTGTGGAACGACCCGTCGCGTTTGGCGATGACGACGTCTTCGCCGGTCTTCAAGGTCCCCGAAAACACGCGCGCGATGGCCAGCCGGCCTAGGTAATCGCTGTAGTCGAGATTGGCGACCAGGATCTGCAACGTGCCGTCAGCGTCGCCACGCGGGGCGGGGATGGTGTCGATGATAGCTTCAAACAGCAGACGCAGGTCCTCGCCGTGAGCACCCTGATGGACAGCAGCCGTGCCCGCTTTGGCGTTGGTGTAGAGAACGGGAAAGTCGAGCTGCTCTTCCTTGGCGTCGAGATCAATAAAGAGGTCGTAGACTTCGTTCAAAACTTCCTGCGGCCGCGCGTCGGGCCGGTCGATCTTGTTGATGACGAGGATCGGCTGCAGATTCGCTTCCAGCGCCTTGCTGAGCACGTAGCGAGTCTGCGGCAGCGGACCTTCACTGGCATCGACCAGCAGCATGACGCCGTCGACCATTTTCAGCGCACGCTCCACTTCGCCGCCAAAATCGGAGTGGCCCGGCGTGTCGACGATGTTGATCTTCACGCCCTTATAAAAGACAGCCGTGTTCTTGGCCAGGATAGTGATGCCGCGCTCGCGCTCCAGTTCGTTCGAGTCCATGACGCGCTCGGCGACCGTCTCGTTGTCGCGGAACGTGCCGCTCTGCCGGAGCATGGCGTCCACCAGCGTGGTCTTGCCGTGGTCCACGTGGGCGATGATAGCGATATTGCGAATACTGGGATTCAGATCGAAAACTCCTCTAGGTTTGCCGTTGGGCGTGTACTACTACTTTACTATGGCGGGGAGGTTAGGGTGTTGACCGAATCCAACGTAGGGACAGCCGCCTCGGCTGTCCAGGTGGGTGGCGGGTGCCCAAAATGCTTTTGGGTGGCGCAGCAGTTCACCGCTGCGATAAGTGGCCTACTTCCCCAGCCGGCTTTGGCCGCTGCGGCGAGAATGGGCCACCATACTGACTGTTTAAGTTACTAGTAATTAGACACAAAAAGCAGTGACAGCCGCAGAACAAGTTGGACTTGGCCGGTGCTGGTGAGACAATCGAGACGATGAAGAACCGTGATGCCAATCGTCACCCGGGCCCCTCGCGCGTGATGCAGGTGGACTCGGAGTTTGCCGGCCTTCTTCTCGCGGCTGCATTCCTGCTGATGGGCGCTGTCGGCCTCGACATCGGAAAATGGTTCGTGCAGGGGGCCCTTGCGCTTGGCGTCGGTGTTGCATTACTGCTCCGTTTCACTAGGAAGACGTAACCTCAGAGCTCCCCGAGCCTTTCGGATTTATCCGTTGCGCGTTGCCGTACCATCCATCAGTTCCGCCGCGATCGGCGGAGCTCCTCCCGTCCCCACTCGCAGCCGATGCCAGAACACCGCTTGCGCGCTCTCGTAACATTGCTATAATCTCGCAAGGTTTTAGGCGGCGCGCTGTCCGTCCCGTCAGGCTGGATCGAGGCTGCTAGAACGGCGATCCGCGCTAACGGAAGGCCGGTGGAAGATTGCGCCGCCAACGTTCTGATGAACAACGATCGGAGAAAATGAAAATGGATAGGAAGCGAACTCTAACTGGCGCCGTCGTGCTCGCCATGCTGGTTCTGCCGGCGATCGCGGCCCCGCCCGAAGGCAAGACCGCTGCGGAACGGGATGCCGCTGTGGCGGAAAAGTGGATTGCCGCGTGGAATTCCCACAGCCCGGACAAGATGCTCCCGGTGTTCACTGACGATATCTTCTACGAAGACGTGGCCTTTGGCGAGGTCAGTCACGGCAGCGCCCAATTTCGTAAGTTCGCCGCCTCCGAATTTGAAGGCGTCCCTGATCTCGAACTCAAACTGGTGCGCGCCAATGTCCACGGGGGCCACGGCACCATCGAATGGGTCTTTAGTGGCACCGATAAAGGCGTCTTCAAGACGGGGAAAAAGTTTTCTGTGCGAGGCGTTAGCGTGATCGACGTTCGCGATGGCAAAATAGCGCGCAGTCTCGATTTCTACGATTCGGCGACTATCATGCGCCAGGTCGGAGTGTTGCCAGCCCAGTAACGGCAAACGGAAAGTCTAAATGACTCACGGCTTCCCGGAATTCTTCGGGCCCCAACTCCGAAAAGGATCTTTATGACACCAAACCCACCCGCAGCCGACCGAGACTCCGCTCAGCTCGAAGCTCTCGGCTATGACTCCAAGTTTGATCGCTCCATGAGCCTGTGGGCGAACTTCGCGCTTGGCTTCACGTACCTGTCCCCCGTGGTGGGAGTTTACACACTCTTCGCCATCGCCTTTGCCGCCGGCGGGCCGCCGATGTTCTGGACTTACTTGTTTGTCGGAATCGGACAACTGTTCGTGGCTATGGTGTTCGGAGAGATTGTTTCTCAATTTCCCATTGCCGGCGGACTCTATCCCTGGGCGCGACGGCTGGTAGGAAAGCGTTGGGCCTGGATGGCGGGTTGGGTTTACCTGTGGGCCTTGTGCAGCACGATCGCTGGGGTGGCAGTGGGTGGAGCTCCTTACGTGGCGCAGCTTTTGGGCATCCAAGTCGGGCAAGCCGGAGAAGTTGCGATTGCCGTGGCCATGATTGTCGGCACGACCGCGCTGAACGTCAGCGGCACCAAACTTCTTGCGCGGGTGGCCATGTTCGGATTCATTTGCGAGCTGTTGGGCGCGATTGTGGTGGGTGGCTATCTGCTGATCGTGGCCCGGCACCAGAGCTTCGGAGTTCTCTTCCAAAGCTTTGGCCTCGGCAACGGACACTATTTCTCCGCCTTCGTGGCGTCGAGCGTGGCTGCGATGTGGTGTTACTACGGTTTTGAAGCTTGCGGCGACGTCGCCGAAGAAACTCCTGACGCCAGCCGCGCCATCCCCAAGGCGATGCGCAGGACCATTTATATCGGCGGCTTCGCGGCCATGTTGGTTTGCCTGGCTTTCGTACTGGCGGTGCCCGATCTGAACGCGGTGTTCTCCGGAAAGGATACCGACCCGGTGGTTACCGTCCTGAACACAGCTGTGGGGCCAGTCGGACTGCGGGCGATTATTGCAGTGGTCATGGTTTCCTTCTTTTCCTGCCTCATCAGTCTGGAGGCAGCCACCAGCCGGCTGTTGTACAGCTATGGCCGCGACCGCATGATCTTTGGCAGCGCCCAGCTGAGCGCGCTTTCCGAACGCACGCGCGTTCCGGTGAATGCTCTGCTGTTTGCCGGCATTGTGCCGGCCTTGATTGCGATTGCAGGTTTGTTCCTGAAGAGAATGGTGGAGACGATCGTCGTATCCAGCGCCGCCGGCATCTACGTCGCGTTCCAGATGATTGTCCTGGCAGCTTTGATCGCGCGCGCCAGGGGCTGGAAACCGCGCGGAGCGTTTCGTCTGGGGATCTGGGCGTGGCCGGTCAACCTGGCGGCGCTCACCTACGGTGTCCTGGCGATCATCAACATGACGTGGCCGCGTTCTCCCCAGGACCCCTGGTATAGCAACTACGGAATGATTGTAGTTTGGGTGGCCGTGGTCGCGATCGGTGTGTTCTACGCCGTCCTGTTTCGGCCCTACGATCGCCTGGACAAGCCCGAGGGCGATGCTCACCTCGCCCACCTGGACGAGCCGCTGCCCGCCGAGAGCAGCCTCGATTAAAGCACTGAGCCGACCGCCACGGGATCAGGTCATTTCGGCGATTATTGTTTCGGCTCCGGCGCGGCAGGGTTTTTCCAATTCGGTGATTCGTATACAACCTTGCCGCCCACCATGGTCATCAGCACTTCGGTCTTGCCGATCTCGGTCGGCTCGATCAGGAACAGATTGCGGTCGATGACGATCAGGTCGGCGAGCTTTCCGGTCTCGATCGAGCCCTCGGTTCTTTCGCGGTGACCGGCAAAGGCCGCACCGAGCGTGTAGGCGCGGAGCGTGTCGTCGAGGCCCAGTCGCTGCTGGGGAACGAATCCATATTCAGGCTTGCCATCATCCGTTTGCCGGGTGAGGGCGGTTTGCACGCCGGGCCAGGGGTTCAGCGTGACGATCGGCCAGTCGCTCCCGAAAGCGAGCACACCGCCTTTGTCCTCGATGCTGTGCCACGCCCACGCCCGTTTAGCCCGTTCCGGCCCGACGTTGCGGACCCAGATGCCCAGCGTGTCTTCGTTGGGATAAGAATGCAGCGGTTGCATGCTGGCGACGACGCCGAGTTTGCCGAAGCGGTCGATGTCCGGTGCGCTGACATTCTCGATGTGCTCGATCCGGTGCCGCCGGTCAGAAGTGTGGTTCACATGCTGTGCGTTGTCGTATGCGTCCAGCGCAAGCCGGATCGCGCGATCGCCAATCGCATGGGAAAAAACCTGAATCCCATGGGCATCCAGTTCTTCGACTGCCCGCACGTACTTGTCCGGATCCCAGAGCAGATGCCCGGACTGCGACGGATCATCCGCGTAAGGCGCCAGCATCGCGGCCGTATGGGTCTCAATCACGCCATCCACGAAAAACTTCGCCTTGCCGGTTGACAGCCAGTCATCGTGGTAGCGGCGCCGAGCATCTTCGATCCGGCGCACTTGTTCCTCAGTTAGCGCCGGAGGTTGAATGCGCATGGACACATCCAGGCGCACCGTCAGCTGCCCAGACCGCCGCAACTCGTCGTACACATCCAGACTCTCGAAATCTCCGCCCACCACGTGAACACCATCCGTACTGATGGCACGCACGAGCCCGACACGATTGGCTTCCAGCATGCCGCGGCGCAGAGCTGCTACTACCTCTTGTTTGCTGGGCCGCGGAATCGCGTGCCGAACCACCTCGTCGGCCGAGTCTTCTTTGACCGCGCCGGTAGGCTCTTCCGTCTTGGGATCCCGCACGAATGAGCCGCCCGCCGGATCCGGAGTCGCCTTGGTAATCCCAGCCAGTTGCAGCGCCTTGCTGTTCGCCCACCAGGTGTGGCCGTCAAATCCTTCGAGGTACACGGGCCGGTCGGGAACGATCTGGTCGAGATATTTCTTGTCCGGAAGTCCGTCCACACTGAAGAGCGTGTAGTTCCAGCCCCGTCCCTGAATCCAGACCAGCTCAGGATGAGCGGCGGCGTAGTTCTTGACCCGTTGCTGAACGTCCGCCAGGGTCGTGGCATCCTCCAGATTGACTTGCACCAGACTCAGCGATCCATCCAGAAAATGGATATGACAATCGGTGAAGCCCGGAAACACCAGGTGCTGACCGGCATCCATCACCTTTGTCGACGGGCCCCGGAAGGCGTCAATCGTTTTGCGGTCGCCCACGGCGACAATCTGTTCGCCGCGAATGGCCACCGCTTCCGCCCATTTTTGCTTCGCATTCATCGTGTAAATGCGGGCGTTGGTGACGATGACGTCGGCGGGAGGTGGGGGGGTGTCGGCGGCTGCCGATGGAATGGAGAAACAGACGGCGAGCAGAAAGAAACGGAGAGGATGGCAGGGGAGGGGCATAGTCTTCGATCGTGCTACGAATCAGAATGTCGGCGGCGTGTTGACCCACAGCAGCCAGGTCTCACTCCGGCCGGGATTTTTCCAGTGATGCGGGGTAGCGCTTTCGAAATAAAAGCTGTCTCCGCGTTTCAGATGGTACTCCTCGTCGGCCAGCGCGATCTGTAATTCGCCGCGCAGCACAAAGAGGAATTCTTCGCCCTCATGGGCATACGACTCGCCGCTGCCCGCTTGCGGCGCAATGCGGAACAGGTGGGGTTCCATGACGGTGCTGCCCCAGGCGAGCAATTCCATGCGCACCCCGGGGCCGGCATCGAGCACCTTCCGGCTCGCCGGACGAACCAATCGGGTATTCGATTTGGTCGGATCGAAAAAATCAAGGATGTTCGTCCGGTAGTAGCGTGCTAGCCTGCGCAGGGTGCCGACGGAAGCGCTCATTTGCGAGCGCTCAAGCGCGCTGAGAAACCCGACGGAGATTCCGGCCGCCGCCGCTACTTCGGCCAGGCCGACACCGCGCTTCGTGCGCAACTGCCGCAGACGAGGTCCAATCGATGAGGGTGTCTTGTTGTTCGAGGGCTGGATTGCACCCTCGCGTTCCATCATCTGGACGATGGCGGCGGCATTGAGGCCGCGCACTTTGCGCAGGTAGCGGGCTTTCTTCAGCAAGCGGACGTCGTCGTTGGTGTAGAGACGATACTTGCTCTTGGTGCGCTGCGGACGGGTGAGGCCGAGACTCTCCCAACTGCGAATGGACGAAGGCGATATGCCCACCAGTCGCGCTACGTCGCCGATTTTCAGATGGACTTGAGCGTCGTCCGACACGAGTTTCCCCTATGAATTTTGGTAGCCAGGGGGAAGCACTTTCCGCTTGACAGAGGGCAGCGGAACCAATAACCTTGCGCGATTATAGCAAGGTTCTCACCTCAAGCAAGTTGAATCGGATGTAAAAAACAATTCCCCTGGGGATCTGGAGGGTCTGTTCCATGGCTCCGTCGAAACCGTTCTGGCTGACACGCTGGCTTACTGTTGTGGGCCTCTGTCTGGTTTGTTCCATGCTCATGTTCTCGCAAGGCACCGGAGGCCGAATTTTCGGCCGAGTTTCCGACCCAACCGGCGCTGTGCTGGCGGGAGTGAAGGTCACCGCCACCAATGAGGCCACGGGCGTTGCTCGCACCACCCAGACCACCGAGAGTGGGGACTACGTCTTTGTGGATATTCCTGTGGGCACCTATGCCCTCAAGTTCGAACAGGCCGGGTTCACGAGCGCCATTCGCAAGAGCGTCACACTCGAGATCAACCAGGTGCTCACGCTGAACATGGCCATGCAGATCGGTCAGACGAAGGAGATCGTCGAGGTGACCTCGGAGGCGCCGCTGGTGGATACGACCAGCACCCAACTGGGCGCTGTGGTGAACGATCGCGCAGTGTCGCAGTTGCCGCTGAATGCGCGCGACACGTATCAATTACTTTCGCTCCAACCCGGTGTACAGTCGCAGACAGGATCGGACCTTTTCTACGGCAGCGATCGCGCGGGCGTGGTTTCGGTGAATGGAGGCCGAGGACGCTCCAATAACTTTAGCGTGAATGGCGGCGACGCCAACGATCAGTTCGCCAATCTTCCCGCCGTGCAACCCAGTCCGGATTCGATCGAAGAATTCCGCGTTTTGACCAACACGTTCGACGCGGAATACGGTCGGAACTCGGGGGCGGTCGTCAACGTGGTTACCAAGTCCGGAACCAATAAATTCCACGGAAACCTGTTCGAGTTCTTCCGCAACAAAGTGCTGAACTCCAGGGGGTATTTCGACAGCGAAAAACCCGATTTCAAGCAGAACCAGTTTGGCGGCACGTTTGGCGGGCCGATCAAGAAGGACAGGACTTTCTTCTTCACTTCGTATGAAGGGCGTCGCATCCGGCAGGGAATTTCCTCCGATGCCGTTGCCGTTCCGAGCGATGCGTATCGGTCTGGGGATTTCTCGGGAGGCACATTCACTGGCACGGTCAACGATCAGACGGTGGCCGACTTGCTGAATAGCCGCCCTGGATGCACCGCCCCCGGAGGTGGACAGATCGCTGTCGGGGACAACTATTCCGACATCTTTCATGGCTCGAAGATCCCGACAGCTTGCATGGATCCCGTTGCCGTGGACATGATGACCCAGTTTGTTCCCTCGGCGAATCGTCCGGACGGAACCTTCCAGACAGTCGCCGGGATCCACAAGGACCGCACCGATCAACTGACGGCCAAACTCGATCACCGCATCAACGACCGGCAGAACCTTTCGGCGTATTACTACTTCAACGACAGCACCCTGTTCGATCCCTACTCGCGATTCCAGGCAGGGGGCGCGAATGTGCTTACGTTTGGCGCAAATACGGCCGAGCGCTACCAGCAGTGGAATGTCACGCACAACTGGACGCTACGCAACAATCTGGTGAATGAGGCACACTTCACCGTCTTCCGCGAGGCACAGGGCAACTTCCTCCATCCGCAACGCACGAACCTTGTCCAGGATTCCTGCAGCAGTGCGGTTCCTTCCGGCACGTGTTTCAGCGACCCCAATAATCCCGACCTCGGCATTCACCCGGGACTCGGTGCGAGCCGCGAGGGCGTGCCCTTTGTGTCTGTTTCCGGCTATTTCAACTACGGAAACAACTTCGAGGGCGAAATTCCGCAGGCTGGGAACACCTTCCAGTGGTCCGACAGCATGAGTTGGATCAAAGGCACGCACACGGTGAAATTCGGGGGAGACGCTCGCTACCAGCGCTTCGACCAGACCCTGTACTACAACGTCAACGGCTTTTACAGTTATTACGGGGGCGGTCCCGACGATCCTAATCTCCAGGTGCCGCTGCAGGACGGCACAAACAACACGTTTGAAGATATTTTCCCCTCGTATCTGCTCGGGTTGCCAGACAGCTTTAGTCAGGGTTCCGCGCAGAGTGAGAATGTCCGGAGTAAGATCTTCTCCGTCTTTGCCCAGGACAGCTGGAAGATCCGCCCCAATCTGACCCTGAATTACGGTTTGCGCTGGGAACTGTTCACCCCGCTCACCGATGTTAGCGGGCACGTGCAGAGCTTCCGCCAAGGGCAGACCAGCAAAACCTATCCCTGTACCGACACTCCAGCCATGTATTGTCCGGTCGGGTTGCTGGTCCCTGGAGATCCGGGAGTGCCGGCGGGGCTTACCACTACTTACTACAAGACTTTCGCCCCACGCCTCGGTATCGCCTACAGCCCGGGCAGTTCCGGCAAGACCAGTATCCGCGCTGGTTGGGGGATGTTCTACAACCCGATGGAGCAGTTGGTGTTGGAGCAGTTCAGCGCGGAGCCCCCCTTCGGGGGCAGCAACCTGATCGCCTCCCCGCTCTTCAACACTCCCTATCAGGACCAGTTTGGCGATCCCCCCAAGCCGAATCCCTTCGGGGGCATCATTACGCCTCCCAAGGGGCAGGATCCGGACTGGCAGCGGTTCCGGTCGCTCCTGCTTTATGGACAATTCCAGCCCCATCTGCGCACGCAATACTCGGTGCAATACAACCTGAACATTCAACACGAGTTGACCAAGGACTTGGTCCTGCAGATGGGCTTCGTCGGATCTCAGGGGCACCGACTGCTGGCCAGCCATGACATCAACTATGGCAACGCACAGACATGTATCGATCTGAATTCGCTACTTGGCGATGGGACCTGCGGCCAGTTCTATGCCGATAGCGCGTTCGACGTTCCAGCGGGCACTGTTCTTCCTGATAACCTTGATTTCCATCTTCCCTATTCGGCCAATGGTGGTGGACCTACGGTTATTCCGCACGGCACGACGCTGACCAACGGTCTGAGGCTCGTCGGTCTTAGGCGGTTTTCCTCTCCCAATTGCGACCCGCTGACGGGGGACGGCTGTCCAGCTGACGGTACCCCAGTTTTCTCCAGTATTTTTGCTGAAGACACCATCGCTTACTCGAACTACAACTCCCTCCAAGCCTCCTTGGAAAAGCGCTTCTCGCACGGGTTGCAAGCCAACGTCGCCTACACGTTCAGCAAGTCGTTTGACTTGGCTTCGAGCTTCGAAGGCGAACTGAACCCGCTCAATTTCCGGAAGACGTATTCACTCTCCCAGTTCGATGCTCGCCATCGCTTCATTCTGAGCTACGTCTGGCAGCTGCCGCTTCCCAAGTACTCTGGGATCGCCGGCCAGATTGCGAATGGCTGGGATCTGTCCGGCATCTACACTTATCAGAGTGGTTTTCCCATCCGGCTCACTTCCTCGGCGGACAACGAGTTGATGTACAGCGCGTTCTTCGAGTATCCGGGACAGCCGGACCAGATCGCGGCCTTCCACAAACAGAACCCCAAGTCGAATGGTGGCTACTGGTTTGATCCGGGCAGCTTCACAGAAAATGCGTCGTCTCCCGTCTACGACGAGGGTGGCAACCTCATCAACGATTGCCAGAACCATCCCGGATTCAACTGTTACCAGCCATCGCTCTTCGGTCGCATAGGCACTGCCCCACGGACGATATGTTGTGGCCCGCCCATCAACAACTTCGATTTCGCGCTCCACAAAGTGTTTTCCATCAACGAGGACAAGCGCTTCGAATTTCGGACGGAAATCTTCAACCTGTTCAATCACACTCAGTTCAGTAATCCTGACGGCAACACCACCGACGGCTCTGACTTTGGCCGCATCAAGCGCGCCCGGGAGCCGCGACAGGTACAATTTGCTTTGAAGTTCTACTTCTAGTCCGCGACTTTTGTCCGAAGACCCGGGCGGCTCACCCCGCCCGGACCCAATCTAATGGCCTTATCCGGCCTGAGCTTTTTGGAGAATCACGATGTACCCCGCACTGCAAAAAGAGCTCGACACGTTCGAGCGTCGTACCCCGAAGTCCGCCGAGGCGCATAAGAAAAACCTCAAGCGTCTGCCGCTGGGCGTAGCCAGCAATTACCGCGCTTACGATCCGTATCCCATTTTCGTGTCGGAGGCCTCCGGCAGCAAGTTCCGCGATCTTGACGGCAACGAATACATCGACCACAACCTATGTTTCGGCACGCTCATGGCCGGCCATTCGCATCCGGCGGTGATCAAGGCCGTCGAAGGGCGCCTGCACAAAGGCACGGCCTACGGCATGCCCCACAACATGGAGTGGGAACTAGCGGAAGAAATCTGCACGCGCTTTCCGGTCGAGATGTGCCGCTTCGGCAACAGCGGTACCGAAGCTACCATGCACACGATTCGTCTGGCGCGCGCGGCAACCGGACGCGACAAGATCATCAAGTTCGAAGGCGGCTACCACGGTCTGCACGATGCAGCCCTGGTC
>JAIQFZ010000204.1 GCA_020073015.1 Terriglobia bacterium
AGGTGATCCAGCGCGATCGGCATGCGCATTATCTGGCAACGTTGGCGCTGATCGCTTCGACGCTGGATAAGATCGCCACCGAGATCCGGCACCTGCAGCGGACCGAGGTGCGCGAGGCCGAGGAATACTTCAGCGAGAAGCAGAAGGGCTCGTCGGCAATGCCGCATAAGCGGAACCCGGTGACGTGCGAACAGATCAGCGGGCTGGCGCGCGTGGTGCGGGCGAATGCGCAGGCGGGATTTGAGAATGTTGCGTTGTGGCATGAACGCGACATTTCGCACTCGTCGGTGGAGCGCATCATCATTCCAGACTCGACGACGCTGGTGGATTACCTGCTGAGCAAGACGGCCAATCTGGTCGAGACGATGTTCGTGTATCCGGAGCGCATGCTGGCGAATCTTCATAGCACGCGCGGGCTGGTGTTTAGCGGGCAGTTGCTGTTGGACCTGGTGGAAAGCGGTATTTCCCGCGAGGATGCTTACCGGATCGTGCAGGGACATGCCATGCGTGCTTGGAGAGAAGGGCTCGATTTTCACGAACTGGTGCTGGAAGACCCGGAGATTGCCGGGCGGGTGCCACGGGCGAAGATCGAGCATGCGTTTGATTTGAAGCGGCAGTTGCGGAATATTGACAAGATTTTTGCGCGTGTGTTTCCGAACCAAGGTGGCAAGAGGGCTGCCACAAAACGGGCGGGCGTCAAGCGTGGCGTCAAGAAGCGGGCTTAGGGTTTCAGCAAAAGTGCGGCTTTCTCGCAGTCACCCAGCACTGTGACTCGCGCACTTTCGAATCGGAACGTCAGCATGTCAAGCTCCTGGTCATCGGAGATGACCAACATGTTGATGAAAGCGCTGGGAACGGGTGCGATCCTGCTCTTCGTGGTTTGACTGATCGCTGTGCTCCAGGGCTGGGGCAAGAGCACTCTGTCGGGTCGCCTGGTCGGGCTGACCTTCCTCGTAATTTTCGGTGTTTCGGCGGTTTGGGGATTGCGGACGATGCTGGGCATGCGTCACTAGAACTGGGTTGGAGATTCCCTAACGGGCCAAGAAAGCGACCCTCATTGCTTCGGGATGCTTCTGCGCGGGCAAGAGTGCCCGCGCTACACTTTGCGGCCGCAGCGGACGAGTTCCAACAGGTCGATGAGCTTTTGCAGCTCCGGCTGGCTGACGTGACGGAGCATTTCTTTTCCGTACTTCTCAATCGGCTCCTGCATTTCGCGCAGTAGCTTCTGGCCGGCGGTGGTGATCTTGCCGTAGATGACGCGACGGTCGTGCTGGTCCCGTATGCGTTCGACGAGGCCCCGCTGTTCCAGACGGTTGAGCAGACGGGTGATGTCGGGATCGTGGGTGATCATACGCTCGCCGATTTCGCTGCAAGGCAGACCCTCAGGTCCAGCGCCGCGCAGGATGCGCAGGGCGTTGTATTGCGTGCCGGTCAGGCCAAACTCCTTCAGTTTGGATTCCATGCTGGATTGGAGCGCGTCGGCGGTGCGCAACAGGGCGAGGTAGGCTTCCTGCTGGCGGCTGGTGAAAGGAGTCTTCTGCTTGAGTTCGGCCTGCAAACCAGGGGCCATGGCCCGAGATTAGTCGTCACGACAAGTACTTGTCAAACCATCGTTCCCACTTGTAATAGTTTGTAAAAGCGCCCTTCCGTCACATCCCTCCCAGGCCATCGTGCATCTATTTAACTAACCGGTTAACAAGGTGTGGGAAACCGGAAATCTTAGTGAGGATGGCGACGATGAAAAGAATGATGGCGGTGGCGACGCTGGCGTTGCTCGTCCTGCTGAGCATGAGCGCGATGGCCGCGACTCCATCCCAGCAAGCCAAAACCGGGCTTGCCGGGGGCCCCGCGGGCCGCTACGATCAGCAGATTCAGCAGGCGGTCAGCCAGAAGATTCATGAAGCGAAACAACTGCAGCGTGTGAATTCGAGTGTCGAGGACGGGATTGTGACCCTGACCGGCACGGTTGACCTTTATCAGGACAAACTCGCCGCAGCGAAGAAAGTTAAGAAACTGGCGAACGTCAATGGCGTGCGCAATGAGATCGCGGTCGCCGGCGAAACCGTGCCCGACGGCCAGTTGCAGCAGAAACTGGCCAAGAAACTGGCCTATGACCGCTCCGGATTCTACGACAGCACGTTCAACTATCTTGCGATCGGCGTGAAGGACGGTGTGGTCACGGTCGGGGGTGCTACCTACAACGACGCGGGGCGCGATTCGGCGCTGGCCATCATCGCGCACACGCCCGGAGTCAAGGACGTGGTCAACGAAGCAAAAGTGCTGCCGGCCTCGATCTTCGATGACGACCTGCGCGTTCGCACGGCGCGCGTGATCTATCGCGACTCGGTGCTCGGCCGTTATGCGACCGACCCGGTGAATCCGATCCGGATCGTGGTCGATAACGGACACGTAACGCTGTACGGAACGGTGCAGAGCACGATGGATAAGAACATTGCCGGGATTCGGGCCGGATCGGTGCCGGGCGTGTTCAGCGTCGAGAACAAGCTGGTGGTTGATTCCAGGTCTTAAGTCTCTCTCCTGATGGCGCGGCGCAAGCCGCGCCTTTTTTACTGGCCGACGGTCGCTAGAGCAGTTTCACGATTGGCGTAGAGCAGCCTAGACCGATCCGAGGGCGAGGCGCCGGCGCTACGGTCGCGCGGCGCAGGCACCCTTCTCTTTACACCAACTGGGAAACAAGTTTAGTCGTTGGTCGTTTGCGCGTCCAATTTGCAGGGATGGCTACGGGGCCTCGGCGTTAATTCAGTTCGCCTTGCGCGAGTGCACCAGCTTCAGACTATCGGCTTGCATGATGCGCTGGATCTGATGCTTGGCGTGGACAGTCCAAGGTCCGGCGGTGTCGAGCTTGACGTAGGTGCGCCAATGCTGGAGTGCCTTGCGCGGCTCGCGAACTTTTTCGTAGGCGAGGGCGATGTTGTAGTGCGCGTCGGCGTAGGTGGGCGCGAGTTGGATGGCGGTCTTGTAGGTGGCAATGGCTTCCTGCACCCGTCCGGTTTCGTCGAGCACGTTCCCCAGATCGAAGTAGGCGAGGGCATAGCGGGGATCGATCTCGATGGCAGAGCGGTAGTGCTTCTCGGCGAGCAGGTATTCCTGCCGGTTGTAGTAGAGCGTGCCCAGGTTGATGTGCGCGGCGGCGTGATTGGGATCCATGTCCAGAACCTTCAAGTAAACGGCGATGGCTTCGCTCTGGGTCGAGGGGTTTTCTTCGAGCACGATGCCGCGGGCAAACAGGTCGGCGACGTCGGTGATGACCAGTTCCGGCCCGGTGCGGGCCGGGCTGGTTACGATTTTTTCTTCGGCAGCGAAATCGAACATGAACTGTCCCGCGATGGGCTCAAGCAGGTGGCCGTCGTGGCGAAAGGCGATGCGGTGTCCGCTCTGATAGGAGCCGGCTTCGAGCAGCGGATTCTGCATGCCGGCAACGCGCTTCTGCATGGCCTCGAGCGACTGGCGGATGACGGCCGGACGCACGCGCTTGGCGCACAGGTCGCGGACTTTCTTGATCTGGAGCAGTTCGAAGAAGGAATAACTTTCCGCCGCGGGCACAAGACCAGCTTTCTCCCAAGCCTGGAGTTGGCGGGGAGTGAGCCGGAAAATGCGCAGCAGATCTGCTCGGCTATAACTGTACACGGCGGTTGAGAACGTTCGCGCTTATTATCCGTAACTCCATGCCGCAAACGCAAGTGGCAACGCGGTGGAAACTGTGGAGAACCTGGTACAAATGGCACGAAAGTGGGGGCATTCCTCCTCGCACAGCCCATCCGCGCATCGGGCGCATTTTGGAACCTTCGCACACGGTTGGCATCTGATGGGTGAGTTGAGATGCGATGGGCGCGCACTGCCTCAGGCAGATGGAGATTCAGGAATGACAGGCAAAGTGGTGATGGTCACGGGCGCGAATGGCGGCTTGGGCGCCTTAGTCACGCAGGCGCTGCTGGAAGCGGGAGCGGCGGTGGTGGGTGTGTCCCGCCACATTCAGCAATCCGATTTCAAGCAGGTTGGGTTTACTGCGCTGGCCGCTGAGATTTCGACGGCGGAGGGCGCCAAGAATGCAGTCGAGGCGATCGTAACGCGCTTCGGCAAGCTCGATGTCGTGGTGCACACGGTGGGCGGGTTTGCGGGCGGGCCGTCGATTGTGGACACCGACGATGCGACGTTCCAGCGCATGCTCGATATGAATTTGAACAGCGCATTCTATGTTCTGCGGGCGGCGATTCCGCAACTCCGGAAGTCTGGCCGCGGACGGCTGATCGCCATCGGCAGCCGGGCGGCGCTGGAACCGGGCCCGGGCGTGGGCGCCTACAGCGCATCGAAGGCGGCGCTGGTTTCACTGGTACGGACCGCCGCATTGGAGAACAAAGATTCCGGAATGACGGCCAACACGATTCTGCCGGGGACGATCGATACTCCCGCGAATCGGAAGTCGATGCCGGGGGCAGATTTTTCGAAGTGGGTGCGTCCCGAGGCGATCGCCAGCCTGATTGTCTGGCTCTCCGGAGAGGGCGGCAAAGAGATCAGCGGGGCCGCCATTCCGATCTACGGCAGTGATGTTTGAGCAATTGGGACGTTTCAGAAAATGAAGGCGAGATCTGGAGCCGACGATCGGACTTGAACCGATGACCTGTCGATTACGAATCGACTGCTCTACCAACTGAGCTACGTCGGCCCTCTTTCGATTCTAAAACCCGT
>JAIQFZ010000063.1 GCA_020073015.1 Terriglobia bacterium
TATCCCTTGACAGTAGGTACGGATTCTGCTACATTTGATCCCGTCATAGTAGGTAACCTATGAGCAACCTTCCAACGAATCAGGTGCTTGTTTCGATTCTCCAGATGCTGAAAGAGCAGGCGATTTTTGCTCACCGTCAGCAGGGCTGGATAACTGCTCTGTGGGAGACAATCGAGCGCGACGACGAGCTTCAATCGCGGCTAAAGCAGCACCCGCGCTACGATCAAGGTCCTCAGCCAAACCTTCAAAGAATAGACGTGCTGACTCGGAACATCGACGCGCTAATTCAGCGATTGAAACATTAGTCGTAGACATAGGTATTTGCTCTTTCCAAGGAAACGTTATGAGCCATAACAACCGCAAACCGAAAATGCTCCCGTACACACTGAAAGACTTTCAACGTCAGTTCCCTGATGACCCGACCTGTCTTGAGTGGCTTCGCAACTACCTCTACCCCGATGGCATCTACTGCGAAGCGTGCGAAGCGGTCACAAAACATCATCGCGTGAAGAGTCGCCCGTCGTACTCCTGCGATCATTGCGGGCATCACGTTCACCCGACGGCTGGCACGATCTTCCACAAGTCGTCCACGCCTCTGACAACTTGGTTCTATGCCGTCTACCTGATGGCTTCGACCCGCTGTGGAATTTCTGCGAAACAGATTCAGCGGGAAACTGGCGTGACGTACAAAACAGCGTGGCGGATGTTCAAACAGATTCGCACAATGCTGGACGACGAAAAGGCTCTGCCTCTGGGCGGAAAGCAGGGCGGTGGAGTCGAGATGGACGAGATGTACTACGGCGGTCGGCGCAAAGGCAGCAGGGGCCGTCCGATGGCTGGAGATTACGCAGACAAGAAAGTCACAGTCATCGGCATGGTGGAGCGCAAGGGCCGCGTCAGAGCTGTGATCGCTGACGACGTGAAAGGCTCCACGATGCTCGGCTTGGTCAAGGAACATGTCCTCCCCCAGAGCACAGTCTTTACGGATGACTTCTGCTCCTACGATGTGATGGATCGACACTACAACGAGTACGTTCATCGGCGCATAAATCACAGCGCGAAAATCTATGTGATGGGTGACGTTCATACGAACACGATTGATGGCTTCTGGGCACTCGTGAAAACCGGGATTCGCGGCGTCTATCATTCAGTTGGCCGTCACTACCTGCAAACCTATTTGAACGAGTACAGCTTCCGCTACAACCGCCGCTTCGATGTGCAGCCGATGTTCCTTAGTTTCCTGCAGCAGGTTGAGAAACGTGATTCTGTT
The DNA here is from genome assembly GCA_020073015.1 of Terriglobia bacterium. GTDB lineage: Bacteria > Acidobacteriota > Terriglobia > Terriglobales > Acidobacteriaceae > Acidiflorens. The sequence goes on from JAIQFZ010000063.1 coordinate 1,271, forward strand.
GTGCGCGAACGACCAGTCCCAGTCGAGCCGTTCTGAATAAAGGAGCGCACTACATGTTTCAAGAGGTTTCATGACCGCCGACGAGAAGAAACGGATGCTTCTACTGGTTCGTGCTGTTGAGAACCTATTTTCTGAGAACTGTTCTTTACAAACCGTACTGGCGTCGCACCGGATCGCAAAGAGCGTTTGGAGACGAGAGGTTGATCGCCTGATGAATGACCGGGAGTTGAAAGAGCAACTTCACGCAAAATTTCAACACCTCTACGACGAAATCGAGCGAATTCCCGAGGATTCAAAGGCGATTGAAGAACTTCTAAAAGGCCTTCCAATAGAGAAGAAACGCTGGAACTAACAGGGTTGGCCACGATATGTTTCTCCAACGAAAAACCCGCCGCGTGGCGGGTTTGCTGTTTGTCGAAATATTCCATGAGACACGCGGTCAGTGTCTCACGGCGTTTTGCTCCACTTGAATAGTTTGATGAGCAGGTAGATCAGGGCCAAGGGCGAGAGCGTTTCTGCTATAGCCCAAGCCAACCGCATCCATCCGCTCATGGAGTGGTAATTGGATAACTGACCGATTGCGACAATCGCGAGGACAAGCAGCGCTGTTGCAACACTGCCCCAGTTCTTCATTGTTAGCCCTTCGCAGGTGCCACCTTGCGAGTCGCCTTCTTGAGCGCCCGCTCGAAATCGTCTTTCGTGAAGGTGCCTGTTGGGGCTGAATCCATCGTCGCCCCCTTGTTCTTTTCCATCTCTTTCTCTTTGAGTTGTTTTCGCATACTGCTTAGCTCCGGGTTGTGCAGCACTTCCAATATATGCGCCGCTGGGATCACAATTGCAAGCCCTACATTGAACCCTTCTTCCACATGCTCAACGGTTGGGCTGTTAAGTTCTTTGGGGTCCACATTCCAATGCCCATGCGCGAGACCCAGTAGGTGAATGACGTTCGAGTATGCCTGGGCAGTGGCGGGAATGTTGGTTCCCCATCGAAACAATCCAGGAATGTCGATAGTCTGCCGAATGAACACTGGGGATCCGCTTATCCCACCCAGTGACTTCACCTCGACCAGATAGGCTTCAATATCACCTACGCCACTCGGAACCACTGGTCCATGTGGCACCATCGCAAGATTGCCGATCCGGACGATCGGAACATTCTGCGATTGGCCCCTGATCTTGGAAAATAATCCTGTTATTAGAACTTCGTCTCCCGGCCCGATGTTGCTTTGCTTAGCGAGTTCTTCCGTGAGAAATGCGGTGGCCTGAATTGAAAGCAAATCTAGATCACGCGATGGCATCTGCCACCAGCAAACCGCAACATCAATCGACTCGCCTTTGGGATGTCGATACCATACCAAGTCGCCAGACTCGTTCGCTGCGATCTCTACCGCTTCCCCTGATCTCCGATTTGCCCGAATCTTGAAGGGTGCGCCATCGAGTTTCTCGGCAACGTGGTTGGCCGTAACGAGGTATGTAAAGCGAAACGCACCATCTTGAACCGCAACCAGAAAGCCAGTGCCAATCCAATCGACCACAAGGCCATGGTCGCGACCTAGAAAGACAACGCACTTCAGCACTTCATTGGGAACACGCATGTCGATGTCTTCTCGCGGCGTGAAAAAGTACTGCGGCACGCCGCCAAGCCGATAATCCACATGCCGATTCTGCACTGGCTCCTTACCTACTGTCAAGGGATAATTACCTTTGGAGTGTTTTGACCACCTAACCCCATGATTCCAAAAGATCGGGGGGAGGGGGGTACCCACCCACCATACTAACTGGTTAATACACCCCTGGTTATGAGCAGGTTGAGGTTTTACGCTCCGGCCTGTTTCTCCATCGCTTTGCGCTCGGTGCCCCAGCGATAGCCGCCTAGTTCGCCATCTTGGCGGACCACGCGGTGGCAGGGGATCGCGACGGCTACCGGGTTCGTGGCGCAGGCTCGGGCTACGGCGCGCGTGGCTTTAGGCATGCCGATCTTCTTTGCTACAGCGCTGTAGGAGCGCGTTTCTCCGCGGGGAATTCTTTGCAGCGCTTCCCAGACCCGGCGCTGAAAGGCAGTGGCCCGGATATCGAGCGGCAAGGACGGATTGGATTCCTGTCCCTGGATCAGGCGAGCGAGATTCTGTCTCCATTCTTCCATGGCCTGGTCGTCGCGACGGCGGGTGGCGAAGGGGAACTCGCGCATCAGGCCCTGCTGAAGTTCTTGATCGGAGTCGGCGAACTGGATGGCGCAGATACCCTTGTCGGTGGCGGCGATCAGCATGCGTCCGAGGGGCGAGGCGGCGGTGGTGTAGCGGACGACGGCGGCCAGCGCACCGCGACGATATTTTTCCGGGGTCATGCCGAGTTGCTTGGCGGTGCGCTCGTAGAGACGGCTGCTGGAGCCGTATCCGGCGGCGTAGAGCGAGGTGGTGACGTTGTGTCCGGCCTGCAGGTTTTGCTTGACCTGGCGCAGGCGGCAGGCGTCGATGTAGGCCTTGGGCGAAACGCCGAGCGCGGACTTGAAGGTGCGCTGCAAATGAAACGGACTGCGGCGGAACTGTTTGGCCAGCAGGCTGAGCGTTAGGCGGTCTTCGATGTGCCGCTCGATGTAACGGCAGACAGCGCGAATGAGGGCGTCGTGCGGATTGCCGTCAACGGCTTTGGGGCGGCAGCGCAGGCAGGCGCGGTATCCGGCCTGCTCGGCGGCGAGGGCATGATCGAAGAAGCGCACGTTTTCGCGCCGCGGACGTTTTGCCGGGCACGACGGCCGGCAGAAGATGCCGGTGCTCGAAACGCCGAAAACGAACGCGCCGTCGAGCGAGGGGTCGCGATCGACTACGGCTTGCCAGCGGCGGGCCTCGCTTAGACTTGCGGCGTTCGGCTTCATGGGGTCTGCCTGTTCGATGACTTCGTCCTCGGAAAGTATCGCATTGGTTGTCATGCGAATAACATAGGATGGGTGGGGCTGCGCGGACTATCCGAATGTTGCGGTCAAACGGAATTTGGATGAACAGGGCGGAATTCGTCACCTCAGCGGCTGAAGCCGTGGATCAATAGTGCGGCTTGATCGCAGCGCTAAAGCGCTGCGCCACCCAAAACTGTTTCTTATGCGAATGGTGGTGATCGCGATAGTTTGTTTGTTGTCACGGGTGCTTATGAGCCAGGAAAAACCGCAGCCCTGTTCGTCCAGTGTCGACACGGTTACAGCGGTCCGTGTCGCACGTGAAATCTCACTGGATGCGCGGCATCCAGCACCGGATTGGAAGACAGCAGCACCCGTGACGTTTTGCGCGGATTGGCAGGGCTTGCATCCAGATCCGGAGCGGCAGACCGAGGTCCGCGTGCTTTGGACTTCGAAGACACTCTATTTGAAATTCGAGTGCCGGTATCGGGAGCTGTTTGTCTTCGAGGATTCCGATCCGAACGGGCGGCGTGATCATCTTTGGGACCGCGACGTAGCCGAAGTCTTCCTGCAGCCCGATCCTTCGCGGCCTCGCTACTACCGGGAATTCGAGGTCAGTCCGAACGGCATGTGGATCGACCTGGACATTTTTCCCGACGGCCTGCGCGATCTGAAAAGCGGACTCACGCGCTCGGTCTGGCTGGATCGGGAGAAGCACAGGTGGGCCGGGGAACTGGCGATTCCGATGAAGGCGCTGACGGAGCACTTCGATCCGGCGGCGGTTTGGCGGGCGAATTTCTATCGCGTGGAAGGGCCGAAGGAGCCGCGCTTCTATTCGGCATGGCGGCCGACGGGCACGCCGCAACCGAATTTTCACGTGCCCTCGGCGTTTGGGAAGCTGCGGTTTGAAGAAAGATGAATTGAACCCGGGAGATTTCGCAGAAGATAGGACTCATCACTGCCGAAGCTGACACGCTGATGTAAGATGGCGGCCTCGCTGTAGTAGAAACGAATTAAAATTCCGACGAGGATCTCCTATGAACTGCCGTTCGAAATCGATGTGGCTGATGGTCCTGCTGGCGCTAGCCTGTGGGCAGCTGAGCGCCCAGGTTCTGGGTGCCGATGCACTGAAGAAGGCTGTCCCCAGCTCGTTCTTCTTTGCCGGGCAGAGTGCGCCGGTGCAGATGCGTAATTCCGTGGGCCTGAAGAACGCCGCGGGCAAGTTGGTGCTCGCCGGACTGGTGGATGCCTCAGGGTACTCGACCGCGATCCAGGAGAAGTATCAGGGTTTCCTGATCACCGAGACCAAGCTCAGCTTCGACGGCGCGACGCTCGATCCGGGCGCTTACGGGTTCGGTTTCAAGGACGGGAAGTTCGTCGTGATGAACGTGGCGAGCACGGACCTGTTTTCGGTCGCCAGCCAGAACGATGAGCAACTGAAGCGTCCGGTGCCGCTGAAGATGGAAAAAGATGGGGCCGCGTACCGGCTCTATGCGGGGCGGAAATATGTGGTGTTGAAGGCCGACTAGTGGGACAGCGGTTGATTGGAGCCGAGGAGCAGGCCGATCCCAGCGCGTTTCCGCAATTCCAAGAGCAGGGCGGCGGCGGCATTCTGATAAGTCTTGTTCGGGTCGGACGTGTCGGCCCAGACCGCCTCATAGACGATTCTTGCCGCTTCTTTGGTGTCCATGTGGAGGGCGGCTTCCAGGCGATCCGCCAGCTGTTTCAGATCGCCGTAACACGTATGGCAAACGGCGGCCGGCTCGGAGCTTCCATTGTGCTGGTGCTCCAGAACGCAGCGGAAGGTGGCAGCGGCGTTGATCTGGGTGTGGGAAGCGAACGCCTGCGATTTTAGCTCTTTCAGGAAACGCTCCCGGTCATCATCGATTTGCGCGCTTGGTTCTGGCTGCGCGGCGACGGGAGATACCGGAAGCGCAGGAACCGCGGTTGGCAAGACCCGTTCGGCCGACTTGCAGATGGGGCAGGCCGTCATATCCGCCGGGTAGTAGGCGCGGCAGTGCGAGCAGGGCAGGCCGTAGCCAATGGCTTTGGGATTCTGCGACGGCGTGGCATCGGGCGCGGACTTGTGCGGAGCAGGCCGCTCTGGTCCCGACAATACGGCAGGGTTGACGGATCTTTCCTTGGCTGGCTGAGCGGCTCTGGATTCCATGGATCGCACCCTGGGGCGCCGGTAGGGCACCGCCAAATTCACCTTTTATTCTAGGGTTGGTCGTGGCCGAGCGCGACGCACGTCAGTGCATGTCAGGGGCATGCCCTCTGGTACACTCCGCCCCTATCACTTCGACGACGTGATCAGCCGTACGACTTCCTGCATCCGCGCCCGGTATAGATCCTGGCTGGGGTCCATACGGGAAGCGATTTCCAGTTCCCCCAGCGCTTCGTCGTAACGATTGAGCGCCACCAGACAGGCCGCCAGAGAGTAATGATTCTCGGCACTGGCCTCAAGGCGGAGCGCCCGGCGGAATTCCGTTTCCGCTTCGGCCAGTTGCTGGGTATTCACCAGCGCTGTCCCCAGATAGTGGTGGGCGAGGGCAGAATCGGGATTAAGGGCGACTGCCTTGCGCAATACGTCCACCGCTTCCTCATCTCGACCGGTGAGAAGCAGCGCCTGCCCCAGGACGCGGTGCTCAGCCGCCCCGGCCGGGTTGATCCGGATGGCGACCTTCAATTCGCGGATTGCCGACGGGTAATCGCGCTTGCTCATGTAGGCACGGGCCAGGCAGTTGTGGCCGCCGTCCCATTCGGGGTTCTGGCGATATAGTTCCTGGAATTCGGCGATGGCGCCCTCGAAGTCTTCCTTATCGCACAGCGTGTTTCCCAGATTGTTGCGGACGCTGGCTTCCTCTGGGCGAAGGCGCTTGGCCGCACGATACTCGGCGGCGGCCTCATCGAGCTTTCCCTGGTCATGCAGAACCACGCCCAGATTGCTGTGGGCTTGCCAAAAGTCCGGGCGGAGGTTGAGAGCGTGATGGTAGGCGATGGCCGAGCGCCGCAGGTCGCCTTGGTCGCGTAGCGTGATTCCCATGTCGAAATACACGTCGGCGCTGCCTGGTTCGCGCTGCAGGGATTCCTCAAAGGCATGCAGGGCGGCGTCATAATGTCCATCGGCGTACAGGGCCAAGCCCAGGTAACGATAGGCCTCGCCGTTCTTGGGATCCATGCTGAGAGCGGTGCGCGCTTCCGCCAGCGCATTGGCAGAGTCGTCGAGCCGGTAAAAGAGATACGAGAGCTGTCCGTGGGTCTCGGGGAAGCCGGGCATCAAACGGGACGATTCGCTGATCGCATCCAGGGCTTCGTCCGGCCGGTCTTGCTCGCGCAGAATGGTTCCGAGCACAAGATAAAGTAGGGGATTACCGGGATCGTCGCGAAGCAGGGTGCGGATTTGGTCCTCTGCTGCGTCGAACTTGCGGTTGTGTGCCAGAGCGGCGACCTGCGCGGCGGATGTGGAACTGCTGCAGACTGCGGTGGCGGTCGACTTTCGTCCCAGGGTTTGAATCAAGCTGGTATCGGCCCCGGCTTTTCTTAAGGCGGCAGTATACTGCGGGGTCAGGTGGCAGGCGAAACCGCGTTCTGCGGTCAACCGCTGGATGCGCGGGCTGGAAATACCCGCGGCCAGCCAATAGAAGAGCGTGTCCGGCGAGGTCTCCGATGGGGCCTGTTCGGCTCGCAAAGAACCTGCTACCAGCAGAAGCAAGAGCCCACTCAAGACACTACGTTTCACGAGACCCTCCACTGGTCGCACTCGGAACGCCCTACTGGTCAAAATAGTCTGGGTGGGGTAATGGACGATAGGTCACCGAAGTAATTTTGAAGGGCATGGCCTGCGGGGGTCCCGATCAGCACTGCGACGGCGTGTTTGGGGTAAACTAAAACGTTCAGTCTTGTGCCGCGTGTGATTCCTGCGGTAGTTCTGTTCGGAGGTTCTATGTTAGATGGTTTGTTCCAACCTATGCACCTGCTGGTGATCTTCTTCATCGCCTTGCTGGTGTTCGGCCCCAAGAAATTGCCCGAACTGGGCAAGGGGATCGGAGAGGGAATTCGTGCGCTGAAGGACGGCATGAAAGACGGCGACTCGAAGCCTGAAGCGAAAGCCTGAGTCCTGCGTGACGGTTCGTCGGCCGGAGAGGTAGATGCGGCCGTCGGCGCTCGAACCGTGGTCAGTTCGATATAACTTCAAAGATCCAGTTTCAATCGATTGTGACAGGTGGGAAGACCATGTTTTCCCGCCCGGCAGGTGTGCGTCCTGCTTTGTCCGCATCGTACTAAGAATCGTTTTTCTAAACATATTAGGGAGGAGTTGTGCGAAAGCCATTCGTAGTGGTCGCTCTTTTATTCATGACAATTCCGGCGCTGGCTGACCAGGTCACCTTGAAGAACGGCGACCGGCTGACGGGTTCGATTGCCAAGTCCGACGGCAAAGAACTGGTCATCAAGACCGACTATGCGGGCGAGGTCACGGTGAAGTTTGACGCGATCCAGGCGATCACTTCTGCCGGCGACCTGAACGTCAGCTTGAGCGGTGGCAAGACGGTGGTCGGGTCGGTGACCACCAGCGGCGACAACGTGATCGTCGCGACCGGGACTGCAGGATCGGTCGAGGCGCCGAAAGCTTCCGTCACCACGCTGCGCAGCCCGGCGGAACAAGCGGCTTATGAGAAAAGCCTGCACCCCGGGTTCGCAGAAGGCTGGAATGGCGGCGTAAATGTGGGCTTCGCAGTGACCCGCGGAAACAGCGAAACCAAGAATCTGAACATCGCCTTCGCCGCGACACGGAAGGGATCTCGGGACAAGCTGAGCCTCTACACCAACTCGGTGTACGCCACCAACGACCTGTCCACCGCGTCTCCGCACACGACCGCGAATGCGATTGGAGGAGGCGCGCGCTATGAAAGCAACTTCACACCCCGCATGTTTGGTTTTGTGAATGGCGATTTCTATCACGATTCCCTGCAGAACCTCGATCTGCGCTCGCTGTTCGGTGGTGGCCTTGGCTTGCACGCGGTCAAGAGCGATGCGACGACGTTCGATCTGCTGGCAGGCGGGAACTACACTCACGAGAACTACTCTTCGTTCGTCCTGCCGCCGATACCGCCGGGCACGACGGTGCCCGCGGTGACGCACAACCTGGGTGGACTGACGTTGGGCGACGATTTCATGCACAAGTTGGGCAAGACCACCGTGTTCACCCAGAACTGGTTTTTCTATCCGAACTTAAGCCAGACGGGTGAGTACCGCACCACGTTCAATCTCGGCTTGGTAACGAAAATCAACCGGTGGCTGGGCTGGCAGAATTCGTTTGGCGACATCTATGTCAGCAATCCGCCGACGGGAAAAAGGAAAAACGACCTGCTGCTTTCGACAGGTCTGAATTTCTCTTTCGCGCACTGAGCCGCCGGCAAGAGCAAATTACCAAGCACCAAACGAAGCAGGCTGAAATCCGGATCGTCCACAGACGAGCGAGTTCACCACGACCAGTTTGCCTGTGACAGCCCACCCTTTGCCTTTTGAAATCTCCGGCCCGTTCCGCACAAAGGCACCTTCCGCAGACCACAATTGCTTCACCCCGTCGAAGCCAGTACAATTAATTTGATCGCGTAGGCGCGTAGCTCAGTTGGTTAGAGCGCTACCTTGACACGCTTCTGTGGTTCCATACTTCCAACAACTTAGAGACCGTCGGGGACTGCCTCAGTACGCCTAAGTACGGCCAAGACGGGATTCTTACAGGTGATTTTACAGGTGAGAAATTTCCCTGCTTTGCGAATACCCCGGCGCAATTCACGAACTGGAATAACGGCTGACCTATGATCTCGTCAGCTTCCCGGTCAGGGCCCTTCGAGGCGCTTTCGATGTGGGCAGTCGGTTGCATCAAGATCCTGCCGAAGCATACATGAAACTGGTTCTAGGCAATTGGGATCCGGTTGGAAGTGAAGTAAACTTGTGACGTTTTGCGTGTTTGGTGACCCGCAACCACCGTCTCCGTCAGACTCGTCGATGTGGGCTTTCGCGCGATCGCTCTCGACCGCCCTCCGAAGAAGAAACCGTGTGGGGCGCGCGAATCATCTCTTCGGCGTCTTCCACAACCAGTTGGTGATTGACTGCAAACATCGCCAACTCCAGCCGACTCGAAACGCCGGCTTTGTCAAAGATGTTGCTTAAGTGGCGTTTCACCGTCTCATTTGTGATGCTGCATTCCGTAGCGACGTCCTTGTTCGTGCAACCTTGAACAATCAAGGCTACGATCTGCAATTCTCTCGGCGTAAGTCCAAAGGTTTTCTTTGGTGCTGGAGTCTCGGCAGCAATCAGATCGTCGAGCACTTTTAGCAGGTTGACGACGGGCTTGCCGTCAAGCCAATATCGTCCGTTGGCGACTGCCTGCAAGCAAGCCAAGAGGTCGGAAGCGACCGTCTCCTTCAACACCACAGCGCGTGCGCCCAGTTGCAGTGCTTCCACAAGGTCCTTGCGATCGATGTGTCCGGTCAGCAGTACCGTCTTGATGTGGGCCGACTGCCGCGTTAGTTCACGGAGGGTTTCGAGCCCCGGAAGATTCGGCATAGCAAGATCGAGCAGCAGAATCGTCGGTGCGCGCTGCCGGATCAGGTCTAGCGCTTCTTGGCCGTCGCTGGCTTCACCGACGATCTCGAAGTCAGGCTGCGAATGGAGGATATTGCGGACGCCGATCCGAACCACGGGATGATCATCCGCCACGACTACGGTGATCTTCTCCATAGAATCGCTTTAACCTCCGGAAGCCCGGGCGTTGCGAGCAGTTCCGTCACTGCGCGGTAACGTCTTGGCTGACCGCAAAACTTCTTGCAGTGCGTCCTGCAGGGCCGCGAGTTTGTCGTCCAGGGCGGTGATGGTCAAGTCGGAAGCCGCTTCAATGTCTTGGCATAACGCCACTACCCCGGTCGCGCCAATCATCTGACTGCCGCCCTTAAGATAGTGTGCCTTTTTGCGAAATGCCGCCAGGTCCCCCCGCTCCTTCGCCTGCCGCAGGTCCTGCAGGGTCGTGTGAAACTCCGCGAGATAGACAGAGAGAATTTTGTCGTTGACCGCGAGATTGGCCTGAGTGTCCGCCTGCCGGACAGCGATGCGATCCTGGCCGCAGGCTGCGAGTCTCCCCCTTCCGAGTGCGGAAGCACTGTGTTCAAGGATCATTTTCAGGTCCGCGGGCCGGACGGGCTTGGGCAAGAAATCGTCCATGCCGGCACCAAAACAGGCTTCTCGGTCGGACTCTAGGAAGTTGGCGGTCATCGCCACGATCCGTGGTTGGTGGATGCGGTTATCTAGACGCCGAATGCAACGGGAGGTCTCGAGTCCATCCATTCCCGGTATCTGCAAATCCATCAGGATCAAGTCGTAGGGTCGGGCTAGCACGGCCTCCACAGCACTGTGTCCGTTGGCGACGATATGAACCTCGTAGCCGAACTTGGAAAGCATGAACTGGGTCATCTTCTGGTTCGCGGGATGATCCTCGACGAGTAGGATGTGCAGTGGCAATCTTGCGCCCAGGGTGGCGTCCAGTACTTTCATCGTGCCTCCACGGCCTGCATCGGTCTGGCTGCTGCCGGCACTAGGTCCGTTGAAAGACCCAATCCGAGGTCTTCTCCTGGAAGTGAAACCCGTATCGTTGCCAGGGGGCGCCAGGCGCTTCTTTGCGCACGATCTGGGCGCGGCCGACAAAGTGTTCCGTGGCGCCAACGAGAAAAACGTCGACTACTGCGCCTTTGACCAGGGGGAGCGCGCAGTTACACAAGAACCCGTCGGCACTGACGTTCTCAGTTGCGGTCAATTCTTCAAAGGGTTTCCCATTCGCATCGGTACCCCGCAGTTTTAGTGCGATGCGCATCCGAACACGCACGCTATCGCGCCGCTCCGGCCGTCCGACCTGCAGTTCGGCCGCCAGTTTGCGCTTGAGTTCCGGAAAATTGACAGGCTTCTCGAAGTAAGCGGTTGCCCCCAGGTTCTCGCAGTGTTCCTTGTACTTTGCCGCGGACTCGCCGGAAATCACGATAATCGGGATCCGCGAAGTGTAGCTCAGGGAATGAAAACTCTGACAGAGCTCAAACCCGGAGAACTTGGGCATCATGAGGTCGAGCAGGATGGCATCCGGCTTGTGTTCCAAAGCCAGCGCGAGGGCCTGCTCCGGGTCCCCGGTGTCGATGGCTTCGTAGGTGTCCGACAGGCGCTTTTTGATCAGGCCGCGCATGGCGGGATCATCATCCACGATCAGAATCTTCTGCATAGGCTGCCCCCTTGGGAAAACGATTGATCCTCGAGCAACAGCTGGATCATTTGGACGCCCCTGCGGTCATACCGTCCAAGGCTTCCCGGATCCGGCGCGCCAGCATGTCGCGCGTAAAGGGTTTGGCGAGGAAGTGACTCCCCGGACCGAGAATGGCATGGCCAGAGAAGGTTTGACCGGTATAGCCCGACATGTACACTACCTTGGTTTCGGGCCGACTCTGGGCCAATTGCTGCGCCAAAACACGACCATTGACCCCTGGCATCACCACGTCGGTCAACATCACGTGGATAGGCCCCTGGTATCGCTGACTGGCCTCCAAGGCTTCGGTAGCATTTTGTGCGGCCAGCACTTTGTAACCACAGCGCTCCAAAAGAGCGAGAGTTAGGGTTCGGAGGCCGACTTGATCTTCCACCAGGAGGACCGTTTCGGTTCCCTGAACTGATGTAGCCACTCTGGCGTGCCCATTGTCGCTCTCGAGGGGGGCGTCCACTCTGGGCAAGTAAATCTTGAACGAGGTGCCGGTGCCCAGTTCACTGTAAACCGTAATGTAACCACCGCTCTGCTTGACGAACCCGTAAGCCATGGACAGGCCAAGCCCGGTCCCCTTCCCTTTCTCTTTCGTAGTGAAGAAAGGTTCGAAGATTCGTGCCTGTGTGGAGGCGTCCATTCCAACGCCGGTATCACGCACGGCGAGGCAAACGTAAGAGCCGAGTTCAATCGGATAAGGAGATTGCTGGGCAAAGGCCTCGTCGATTTCGACATTGCTGGTTTCGATAATCAGTTTCCCCCCGTGTGGCATAGCATCCCGTGCGTTCACCGCAAGATTCAAGATCACTTGCTCAATCTGTCCTTGATCGGTCTTTACTCTGCCGAGCTCTGGTTCCGAGACGGTGGTCAGCTCGATATCTTCGCCAATCAGGCGTCCCAGCATCTTTTCTACTTCCGAGACCACCGCGCTCAAGTCGACAACCTTGGGGGCCAGCACCTGCTGGCGACTGAAGGCCAGAAGCTGACGTGTCAGAGTTGCGGCCTGACGCCCAGCTTTTAGGACTTCCACCACGCTTTCACGTAGCGGATTGGCCGGGTCCAACTCTTCATCCATAATCTCGCCATACCCGATAATTATCCCGAGCAGGTTATTGAAGTCATGGGCTATACCGCCAGAGAGGCGGCCCACTGCCTCCATCTTCTGCGCCTGGCGTAGTTGCTCTTCCAGACGCCTGCGCGTGCTGATGTCGCGGTTCACAATCACCAGCTTTTCCACCCGGCCTTCCCCATCCGTGATGGTGCTGGCCGTGGACTCCAGAGTTCGCCAGCCTCCCTCTTTATGGCGCATGCGGTATTCAATCCTTCGGCCCGCGCCGCCAGAAATTGCTTCTCGGGCAGCTCCTTTGACCAGTTCACGATCCTCGGGATGAATCTGTTCGAGTGACGATGTGTGACGCAACTCCTCTGGACTGTAGCCCAATACCGTCTGATAGGAAGGGCTGTTGTAGAGTCGCTCTCCGTTCGCATCGACGACTGCAATCATATCGGCTGCGTTCTCGGTAATCAGGCGAAATAGTTCTTCTCCTTCCACTAGTTGGCGGCGCATGCGGTGAATCTGGAGCTGCTGATACACGGTGTAGATGTCAAACAACAAGACCATCCCTACCAGGCCGGCAGCGGAATTGGGCACACCCGAGAAGGGATCGTCTCCTCGGCTCGGATGCAACATGGGAAATACGAACGAAATGATACCTAGAGTCAAAAGGAGAGTGACGAGAACTGCAAATGACCACAGCCACCACTCGCGCCGTTCAATCTTCTGCATTCCGGCACGAACGGAGCTGAGTGTGTAGGTGTTCCTAGCAGTGGGGGCCTGCGAGTCGGTCTGCTTCGTACTGTCTGGAGAACAGGACTCGGGACCACACCCCTTTTCCTGTGGAATTGTCGCCGCACCGTCCACGCACTCCCCGCAATCTCTGAACCACAGATCTGCTTTGGCAGGAGAGGGCAGGGCTAAGCCGTATTACCGATGGCCATATCACGGATTGCCGTTCTTTGGCAGGACAAGGCCCTGTTGGGTCGCCAGATTGGAGGATACAAAGTATTCTGGCAAGGCAGTGTGATTAACGTCACAGAAGAAGTTACGCCCGTAACGTCATTGGCGACTTATCCAGCCTTCGCTCGAAGGCCAGTGGTTGTAACGGCTTACCTATGCGTTCGGTGCGGATACTTTCCGGCGGGTCAGCCGCCGCAAAAGTCCTTCACGGGCGAGCCGCGGAGAGAACGAAAAACATGTCCGCTGGTTCCGCCTCAGCGTGGGCAGGCTGGTGACAATCTCGCGTACCGATTGAGAATTACCTGGCCGCTGCGCGAGTCTTTGATTACTGACGTAGATTTCGAGCGGCATCGCCTCTCATCGTACAGGCATGCAGCCGATGCGCAGACAGCCGGGGGCTTGGCGGCTGGCGCCTTCAGTCTCCGCCTCCCAGGGATCTTGTCCCTTCCTTGTCCAAACCAGGTTGGTGGCTGGCCAGCGAAGAGTGTCGACGCAACACCACTTCAAGCTCCGCCGCATGCTCTTCTAACTCGGGATTAGTTCTCTCAGGAACTGTCACCATCTCCCAGTTTCCGGACGCCAGGAATTCATCGACGGCCACCTCGACTGGCAGTCCAGTGCGTTTGGACACACGAACGAAAAAGAGGCCGTCCGAATCGGTGAAAGCCAGCTCCTTGCCGATACGCAGGGCGGCCCCGCGGATCGGTTTTCCGGTTTCGTCGGTCACGTGGCCGCGAATAATGTACTTCGGGATAGTCATGGCGGCCGCCGGCTGTCCGTACCTTTCGTTGTGTACCATCAGGCTATTGCCCCAGGCGGTGTAGCGGACTCTGCCGTCGGTACCCACAGCGGTTCCGCCGTTCAACTCCACGTTGCCGAAAGGACGGAAACGAATATTGATCACGGCCGCCTGCATGAAGGGCTTCGAAGGAAGATAGGGGACATAAATAGTCTGGTACTCAAGCCCTGCGCTGAGGCGGTTACCGATCAGGTTTCCGCCGAAAGAAACCGTCGTGTTGCCATCGTTGCGGGTGACGAACTGGGCGAGTTCCAGTCTGGGAGAAACGTACTCCCGAAACGCTGTAATCAGGCTGTTGGTGGACGTCTTATTGGCGGCGGCTTTGCTTTGTAACCAGTTCACATCGATCTCGCCCCAGTTGCGGATCTTGCGGCCGCCGGAAAGCGAGAAGGCATTGCTACGAATGTTTTGAGCGGTGGAGGTAAATACCGCGGCGCTGGCACGAAAATGACGGTCATTCCAATTCAGGCCGACCGTATCCATCGTGGCGGCAGGCAGAGTGCTGTTCTTCAGGACAAGCTCGTTCAGCTTCATGTGGCTGAAATCGGTGGTGATCCTCGACGACGGCTTCCAGTTCATCGCGATATTCGCGCCGAGCGGCTCGGAGACTGCCAAGCCATCGAACTGGACACGCCGGAAATTCCTGCCCTGCAAGATGTAGGCCGCCTTAATCGACAATTGATCGAAGTCGGCAGTTGCCCCGATCGCGCCATAGGGCTCGCCCGCCCCCATCCCTACCGACGACGTGACCTTCAGCCAGCGGCTGGCGCGATATTCCAGACCCTGGATAGAGGTTTGCTCTCCAGAAAAGATGTTGCGGCTGTGGAACTTCCACTGGTCATTAAATTTGTGGGAATAAAGGATAATGCCGACCGGTTCCTTGTTTTCGGCAGCGCTAAAAAAGGGGGCCCCGTAGCTCACAGACTTTACGCCCGCAAAGATCAGTTCTTGGGTCGTAGCAGTATTCGTGCCAACGGACAAGCCACGGAGGTCAACCTGCTGGCCCGAGCCAAAAAGATCCGTCGGCAAGTCGATCATGGCGTTTTGATCGCCAAGGGTGACGTCGTAAGCGCGCACCTTGCTGCGAATATAGGCGCCGAATCGGACGCCGCCGTCTACGCTGCCTAACCCGAAACCAGAAGTGAAGCGGCCCTCGCTGAGTTCGAAGGAGCCGCCGCTGGCGTCATACTGATCTGTAGAACCAGCACTGATGCGAACGACCTGCGCCGACAGCGCCGCAGACAACAGCAGCGTCGAGACCAGCCATCGCCAAATTTGGCGCAGACAGTTCATAGAATTATTCGACCGGCCTCTCCACCTTGAAGCCGTCCAAGTTGAGGGTGACCTTCTCAGGAGCGCTGTCGCCTTCCCACGGCAGTTCCAGGATCCGCTTTCTCTTTGGGTAGATTGGGAAGCCGACGCCCTGGGCTTTCTGCCCATGCCCCTGCGCTTCCGTCGTCAAAACTCGGCCCACCGTCGTGCCTTTGTTAAATGTCGTCACGATGACTTTCTTGGAAGGGCCGTCGAATTTCGCGCTGACTTCCAGATCGTCCCGCTTGAATGATTGCTTGGGCAGCAAGTAGACCGTGTGGGGCAACTCCACTTGCATGTTCAAGCCCGAGCGGTCGCGAACCGGAAATCCACTGAACTCGAAGTACATCACGAACCACGCCGGCAGCTTGTCCGCCTTCGCTTCGTAAAACACATAATAGGACTGCTTGGGCGCGATGCGGAAACTCATGGCCGACAGCTTCAGGTGAATATCTGCCGACAGAGGTCCGTAGCTGATTTCGCCGGTCTCGCTCACTTCGAACGATTTCGGCGTGACGATTACGGTTAAGGGGACGGTTGAGTCATTGGTCAGCTCGACTCGTCCCTTGGCAGTCACCGCATACTCGGAAAGAACTGGGCGGACCGTCTGCGCCGTGCAGACGGTCGCTCCGAGTAACGCGATCAGGCAAGCGAGAAACCGGAGGGGGGAGGGCCGGTTTCTGTGCGACCTGCAGTTTAGTGTGGTCATGGAATTACGGAGTGGCCTGCGCCCGGATGTGCATCGTTCCAGTGTAGGTGTCGGCTGGAAGCTGAGTCATATCCTGGCCGTTGGCCGGACCGGACAGATCCAACTGCAACCCAATCGTGTCCGTACGGCTCGAATTCTTGTTCGTGCCGGTAATCGATTGAGAGAACAGCTGGAGACCGGTTGCGGTGCCGCCAAACGTGCTGGCCAGGCTATTGCCTAACGCGTTGTTCGCGCCGGCGCCGTTGAGTTGGGCCTTGATCGCCGCTGCCGGGATGTCCACCGTGTTGCTCGAGTCGGTGTGAACCATCGCGCCGGTTGGGGCATCAAAGTAGGCATAAAGAGCAACCGCAGTACGGCCGGGCTTTAATACCCAGGCGGTCGTGACGTTGGCCGGACCGCCGCTAAAGCTGTTGACAGCCGCCGGAGTCAGCGAAGTAATCGACTGGGTGGCGCCTGAGTTCAGGGTTACCGAGAGCGATTCATTGAGCGTAGCCGAAAGGCTCACGTTGGTTGTGTTCGAGTTCAGTTGTGCGTTGGCCGCCAAGGGAAGGGCGAGCACCGCGCAAGCCATAATCCATCTGGTTAGCGATTTCACTTTGTATCCTCCGTTTCGATTTTGTTTTGTGGAACTGTCATCCACAGGCCCAAGTTAACGTCACGGCGAGTGCTCGTAAATGCCGCATCGGGGGAATGAGAGTGGAATTACGCCAGTAACCACGGGGATGGCGACTTGGTAATGTTGTGAGCCTTCTTGGACATGTGTAGGTTGGAGTTGCGGGAGCTTTTTTCCTGCCAGCAGCAGAGAGGAAATGAGAATGAGGCCAACCAGGACGGAGCGTCGACGCGCATGGATCTCGGTAGCGGTGTGTGGGCTGGCATTACTGGCGGTCAGTCCGTCAGTACACGGACAGATTCGCGTGGGTGTTCAAGCCGCTCAAGTCTCTGACTCTCTGAGCGTGCAGATCAACTCCGGAAGCAGCCTGTCGATCAGCTCGCTCACGCCTGGAGCGGTCAACAGCTTTTCCGGGGGGCCGGTGAGCATTACCACTTCCTGGACATCGCTTAAAAGCAGCCGCACGGCCGTAAAGCTCTATGCCTACTTCGCGAGCGCAACCTCTGCCCTGGTGCACACAAACTCGCTGAACACGACCAATATTCCTTCCACTGCAATCCAGGTTCGCATGAATGGCTCCGGAGGTTACAATCCGCTGTCCAGCACTACCCCTTTCAACGCGTCAGCATCGGGACGCTTGCTGTTTACGCAGACGATCAACTCCGGGAACCGGACGAGCAGTCGGACGGATGCTATGGATGTCCAGCTGAATTTGACAACACTTCCGCAGTTGCCGGCCGACACTTACACCGGCACCCTTCGCATTCAGGCTCAAGCCACGCCTTGACGGGTTCTCAAGAAGAATCTTCCTTCAGCACCAGGTACAGGATTTGGAGACGACTCGATCACCTACCTTGTCCGGGCTATTGAAGGCAGCTCGCAGTGGCCATGTGGACCAAGCACGCCACAACGTGGGCGAGGGCGTGTCTATTTACAATCAGGTTGTCGCGAAGAAGTTTCCCATTGCAGATTGGGTTGACCGCAATGTGACCTTCATTCGCAGTTTCGGGACACCGTTCGGGACAGTGGGAAAGATAATTTCAAAGATGTTGAGCCCCTCGGATCAACTGCAAAATTTGCAGTTGGGATAGCCAATTGAGTCGACTGGACGTTCCCGCAGGAAATCTGATTGTTTCCCTAGCAGGTTGCGGAAAAACTCGCCGTCAGTGATAGCGAGGTCGAAGCTATTGGGGCGTTTAAGGCTGATTCAACTTTCGTATCTGAGACCTCTCTCTGCGGCTTCGATCGACCTCAGCCTAAAGGCTGCCTACGGTTTGATAATACGAGAAAGGCGCCGTTACTTCCGCTGTCCGGTTGAGGTTCCAGTGGCGATTCTTAGGGCAGCCATGCAAACAGTTCACGGCCACACCGTCAACATCAGCGAAGGTGGATTGTCGATCACGACTGCCTCCTAACTAGGACCTGGCGACCGGGTACAGTTGCAATTCACTCTGCCGGGTGATCAATTCCAGTTTATGCTCGAATCGACGGTCCGCTGGGCCAAAGAGCAGCGGATTGGATTGCAGTTCACTTCCTTTTCGTTGCATCGAACCTCTAGCCTACAAGAGTGGCTTTCTCACCGCCTGGAAGAAGCTATTCCGCAGTCTGTCAGGGACAGGTTCTCAAACTTCCCGCTAGACTAACTACTGCCCAACGACCCTGGGACAGGTCAGGTTGGTTCCACATTCTCATCTGGCTCTTGTAGATCGTTCAAGCAGTAAGGGGGTCTCCTTCAATAACTATTCTCCGACAGAGCCGGAGGTATCGGGAATGCGGACCTTCAAAGGGGCCTGATCGCGATCGGTTAAAGTCAAAATCCCAAGTTCACAAACG
Source organism: Terriglobia bacterium (assembly GCA_020073015.1). Classification (GTDB taxonomy): domain Bacteria; phylum Acidobacteriota; class Terriglobia; order Terriglobales; family Acidobacteriaceae; genus Acidiflorens. The sequence continues at coordinate 19,736 of JAIQFZ010000063.1, forward strand.
GAGCAGAGGCGAACGAGAACCTATTCCGTCCGTCTCTGCAGCAGGGGGCCCTTCACCGGCCGTCTCGCTGCTGAAAGAAGCGCTCTCCCGGATTTGTCAAACTCTTGGTGCCTCCCAGCCAGAGCCGGGACATCTCCCTACAGACTAGGTTCGGGAACCGGTTCCGAACGCTGGTCTCGCGTTGACGGTCCTACTTTCGTAACTCTTCCTGCGTTCCTCCGCAGGCTAGAATCCGTAGAGGTGGCATAGTCAGACGGCATGAATCAGCACGCGTTTCAACAGGTGAGCCAGAACAGCCCCGAGGCGATTCCGATTGAGGTGAGTCGGATCGAAGGTCGTGAATGGTGGCTGTGGGGGTTCGCTGTTTCAGTAACCCTGGCATTGACCTTGGGGATCATGTCGTTCACTTTTCCTTGGTTTAATCGGGAAACGGACGTTGCTTACTGGTTTGACCTCAGGGAATGGGTACGTGCGCTGGCAGCTCTCGTATTGCTTTTTGACTTATATGCGATCTATCAACACTTGCAGCTCCAGCGCATTCGACGCCAGTTAGCTGAGCGAGATCAGCTTTTTCAACTCATTAGTGAAAACGCCGCTGACATGATCGCCCTCGTTGACAGCGACGGCCGCCGGCTCTACAACAGCCCCGCCTATCAAAAGGTCCTCGGGTACTCTCCCGAGGAGTTGAGAGCCACTTCGTCAATCGAACAAATTCATCCCGACGATCGCCAACGAGTATTGAAAGCAGCAGAAAAAGCGCGCCTCAGTGGCCAGGGAGAGCGGGTGGAATACCGGATGCGCCACAAAGACGGTTCCTGGCGGACTCTGGAGTCGACCGCGTGCGCGATCCGAAATGCAAGGGGCCAGACTGACAAACTGGTAATCGTGAACCGCGACATCACCGAGCGGAAGCGAGCCGAGGAGATGCTGGTACACAATGCACTTCACGACGGACTCACCAACCTGCCCAACCGCGCTTTGTTTCTGGATCGGTTGCAACACGCGCTAACCCTTTCCAAAAGACACTCGAACTACAAGTTCGCGGTGTTGCTCATTGATGTAGATGAATTCAAAATCATCAATGACAGCTTGGGACATACGGCAGGGGATGAGCTGCTGATTCAAATCGGACAAAGATTGAAGGACTGTGTGCGGCGAGCCGACATGGTCTCGCGTCCGCGCATAAGCGACATACCTGGAAGGCCTACCAATGACGATACGTTGGCTAGACTCGGTGGTGATGAATTCGCGATGCTCTTGGACGACATCCGAGATCCAATCGAAGCCGTGCGCGTTGCGGAACGAGTTCAAGCGGAACTGGTGACCTCTTTTGTAGTAAACAAACAGGAAATAGTAATTTCGGCAAGCATCGGAATCGCTTCCAGCACCAGCCCTCACACCCAGGCGGAGGATCTAGTGCGCGACGCGGATATAGCCATGTACCGCGCCAAGCGGGCGGGAAAAGCCCGTTGTGAGGTGTTTGACACAGCCATGCATGCGAATGCAGTGAAGCGCTTGAAGCTGGAGACGGACCTGCGCAAGGCCCTCGACCAGGGTGAATTCCGCGTTCACTACCAGCCCATTGTGTCGTTGGAGACCGGCAAGATCACGGGCTTCGAGGCCCTGACGCGGTGGCAACGCCCGGAGGGCTTACTTCCACCGATTGAGTTCATCGCGGTTTCCGAGGAGATTGGGCTCATAGTTCCCATGAATCGGCAATTGTTGCGTGAAGCCTGCCAACATCTCCGATCCTGGCAGACGGAATTTCCTTCAAGCCCCCCTCTGACAATGAGCGTGAACATCACTCCCAAGGAGTTCGCCCAGCCCGATCTAGCCAGCGAGATCCGTAAATCCCTTGAGCAGACCGGCGTTGATCCCGGCTGCTTGCAACTCGAAATCATAGAAACGATTGCCATGGGGGATGCAGAAAAATCTGGTCATGTTCTCTCGCAATTGAAGGCCCTCGGCGTTCGCCTGAGCATCGATGATTTTGGCACCGGGTATTCGTCGCTCAGCCGCTTGCGCCGGATTCCAGTGGACACCTTGAAAATCGACCGCGCCTTCATTTTGCACATGGACAGCGACCCGGACAGCCGCGAGATCGTGCGGATCATCATTATGCTTGCCCACAATCTCGGTTTGAAGGTCGTCGCCGAAGGAACCGAGACGCAACAGCACATCAACCTGCTCAAGCAGCTCAATTGCGAGATGGCACAAGGATACTTTTTCTCCCGACCTGCCGACGACCAGGATATGTTGAAACGATTGGCACGCAACCACAGCGCTCGTGCCACGTCCGTCGGTCGTTAGAAACAAGCGGTCATCTCTTCCACTCGCGTCCGGCTAGGACGTTGGTCATTGGGCAATCCTTATGCCCGGAAGCGCGCGCTCGAAATCATGGCGAGGTTTTCCCACAGCCATGCGCATGAGAACGCGGGGGACTTGTTCAGAGCACCAAACGGGAGCCCCGAAGGCGACCGCCTTCCAAAATCCAACCTTGCGCATAGAAAGTCGCCATGGTTCGCCCGCAATTAGGATTTCACCTTTCTCGAGGATGGCCAAACGAGACGGGAGAAGTTTGCTGAGTTCAGCAGTTCAGCATGTGCAGGGCTATCCTTCGCGTTCCCTTGGCTAGTGGCTGCACGGTCCGTGATTGCAACGTTGGGGTAAGTAGTGCCGGTGACTGCAAACACAACCCTTGCCGCCGGCCAGAAGTGCAGCGCCCCCTTGACCTTCACGCCCACAGCGACAGGGAAGCGTCACGCGACCTACAGGTGCCACATTCTGCCGGTTCCGCGATTTGCAGTCCTCTTACGATCTCTCTGAACGGAACCCCCTGAAGGGTCGACTGCCGGAAGGGTGGGAAGGGATGTGAAGTTGAACCTCACGGCATCCAGAATTCGGAGACATTGTCCCAGGCGTGTTCACACCCGTGCTCGCGAAACATTCGAAGTCGTTCTCGCTCATCGACTGCATCTCGGTTGGCGTAGATCGAATGCAGCGGAACTTTGAAGCGATGCGAAAACAAGTGGAGGTCTGGCAGCGGAGTGAATTAACGGACGTCACAGCGAAGGTGGTCATCTACGAGGCATTCATCGAAGGCAGACTGGAACTCCAAAGCACCTTGTTCGCAGCGTGCATGACCTCTACTTCGAGCCCAAGTACGAGGAATTCCGGCCGCCAACCATCTGGAGTCTTTCCAACGCGTTCACTTCTGCCTTCAAAGAACTAGACCCCATTCCTCAATTCAAGGCCACGGCGAAGCTAGGTGAATTTCTGGAAGCCCAGTTCTCACGATCGTTCTAGGCTGCAGGGCGGTTTCCATGGTGGAGACGCAGGAATCGATGCTGACTGCGACTTTGCGAAAAGGTTCGAACGCGGCAAACTGAGTTTTACAGGTGACGTTTTAAACAGGTGTGATCCGTCTTCGGCCGTCAGCAAGAGTTTGGTAAACTATTGAAATGGCTCACTGTAGGCGCGTAGCTCAGTTGGTTAGAGCGCTACCTTGACACGGTAGAAATCACGACTCCGACTCCAGTCGGATCGACGATTGTTTCCATTCGGTTAGAGAGAACGCCGAAAATTCTCCAGCCCGTGATCAGCCCGTGATTCCGCGTACTTGGGCTGAGAGCCAAACGTTGCCGTAATCACCCGCCGCCCGTTAGAATTGAAACCGCAGCCGTTCGCGTGTAGGCCCGTAGCTCAGTCTGGTTAGAGCGCTTCCTTGACACGGAAGAGGTCGATGGTTCGAGTCCATTCGGGCCTACCATTTCAGTCTCCGCCGCATTTTTTGCCTGTGATTTCCTACCTGTGTTCGTTCTTCACTGCAACAGTCGGGACTCGAACGTCTAGAACCGCCCGCTTCGCAGGCACTCGCGTTACTCCTGCCCGAGAGGGACTGGGGCTGTGATTTGTGGTGATAAGGGCTGGGCCGCAGGCATTTCTTTGGCGTAGACCGCTCTCTCGCGTTCCTCTCAGCCATTTATCGTGGTCAACGCTTCGACCCGCATGTGAGGTAGAATGCGTGATCGTGAAAGGCTCCTGTGGATACGAAGCATAGCCGTCGCAGCTTTTTGCAGACTGCTGGCGTTGTCGGAGTAGCTGCTGCCGTTGGAGATGTTGGTGCTGCCGAGCATCCGAGTCCCAACCAAGGCGTCCGGCATTTCCACTGCGTTCAAATTGACGTGTTCACTTCGCGACGCTTGGAGGGCAATCCACTGGCCGTGTTCACGGATGCACGCGGTTTGAGCGATTCGGAAATGCAAGATTTGGCTGGTGAGACAAACCTTCAGGAGACGACGTTTGTACTTCCTCGGGACCCCGCAACCGAGCGGGAACAGGGAGTCAAAGTCAGGATTTTTGTTCCTGGCGCGGAGATACCCTTCGGCGGACACCCGACTCTGGGTACTGCGATGGTGCTCCGCAACCTTCGGATGGCGCGGACGAAATCCCGAGCGGATCAGGCCAAGAATGGCTCATCCGTGTTGCTCGACCTCATGGTGGGCAAAGTCCCTGTCGACTTCCGTGAAGAGACCTCTGGGAACGTGTTCGGAGAGATGCATCAGGTCGAGCCAGTGTTTGGACCAGTTCATGATCGAGACACCATCGCGGCTCTCCTTGATCTGTCGCCCAGCGATATTTCCAGCGACGCACCGATCCAGTCTCTTTCTACGGGCCTGTTCTTCATTATTGTGCCGATCAAGAGTCTGTCCACGCTTCGGCGTTTAACCGTAGCTCCACGGAAAGCTTATGACTACCTCAGCCGCCAAAAGCTACCCGGACACTCTGATTTTTACTACGTCACGGGAGACACTGGCGACCCCACGATTGGTCTGCGCTCACGAGGGATCTTCTCCACCAGTGAAGACCCCGCTACTGGATCTGCCGCAGGATGCACGGCGGCTTGGATGGTGCGATACGGAATAGCACGGCCAGAACAAACCGTTCACATCCTCCAAGGCGTGGAGATCAAACGTCCGAGCCACATCTTCGTTCGCGCAAGCAAAGACGGGGACAAAGTAACGAACGTCCGAGTTGGCGGTCATGCCGTAGAAATTATGGAGGGGACATTCTCTCTCTGAGCCCGTCGCGCTAACCCGCAATACCTACCTGTGATTCTTACCTGTATCGCCACCAAAACAATTGGAAAGACGGTCCTCTGATATGCTGCTGCGGGAGTTTTTATGGACATTTACTGCGTCACCAAATCGACGTGCGGGTCGGCACAATTCTGTCCGTGACCGATGTTGCCAATTCTGACAAGTTGATCGCACTCGAAGTCAGCTTTGGCGACCACAAGCGCACGGTTTTGGCTGGAATGAAACGTGAGCGTGCCAACCCTCGCGAGATCGAGGGTAAGCAAGCCTTGTTTGTTGTGAATCTTGCACCAAGAAAAATGGCAGGAATGGTTTCCGAAGGCATGCTCTTCGACATCGGCTACTTGGACGGGATCATTCCGGTGCTGGCGATGCCCGAAACACATGTGCCGGACGGAACCAGAGCGGGATTATGCTCACCGACGCTCCACCGCGAAAAGCGAACCGTGCAGGTTTTCTGGAGAGTGACCGGATCAGGACTCTCGACCTGCCGCCGCAGAACGAGTCCTTGTTGACAATTGCACAATCCATCGAACGAGCAATGAAAGCTGGGGCAACTGCGGATGTCCGCCGCGCCTGCGCAGACTTTCTGAAAGCCGCATCAGAGTTCTACAAAGCCCCCGACTGCGGCATCCGCGTCCTTGCAGCCCGACCATTGCGAGTCCGCGAAAGCTGGAGCACGGAGCTTTTCGGGGACTACACTCCCGAAACCATGGTGATCCGGGTCTGGATGAGGACAGCAATCCGCAAGGAGGTCACGTCCTTCGGGACATTCCTGAGCACGCTGTGCCACGAGTTCTGCCACCACCTCGATTATCAGAAGTTCGGGTTTCACGATTCGTGGCATACTCGCGGGTTTTACGAGCGAGCGGCTGTGCTTTACCACTATGCGCGAGGAACACCGCCAAAGCGGCTGTTCTGGGTGGCGCTGCCGGGCGGGCGCTGGCGGATCGACTGGCCACGCACGAATCGCTTAGGAAACACCAATGCCGCTTCCGTTTGACCCATTCCCGCTTCGTACTAGATGATTGAGACGGATGGACGCTGAACAGAGCATTGCTGAAATCGAGTGGCTAGAGCGCATCTTCGCAGTGCCGGACACCAGACCGCTCGGCCCGAACGACCTCTCGGCTGCCAATCGAAGGCACGACGAAATGCTCGCGCATAGCCCTTGGTTTCGGCTTTGGCAGCGGTACGGTGTTTGTTGCCGCTCGTGAGCGCGTCTGGCCGCCTACGACTTAAGGTCTACGACAAGACTTTCCTGTCTCAAAGCGAACTTTTGAGTGCCAAGCTGCCATCAGCAGGTCACTGCGCATACCAATCCGAATGCGCCGACCAACGGCTGCACGATAGGCACTGGGTTGAAGTCCACTGGTGGAGGCGAACGGGGCACACTCCTCCGGTGTCGAACGTGTTCCACTCATGTCCGCACGTGCAAGACCAGTGATCGTCTTTGCTGGGTGACCAACCACACAGTGGGCATCGGATGCTGGGGCCGGATGGGTCGTGGCTTTTCTCTTGATCGAGGTCGCGATCCAAAACAACGGACGATATGGCGGCGTCATCCGAGAGGGTGCACATGCCCAAGCCAGTTCTTGGATTGGCCTCTTTGAGCTTCAACAGGGCGGGCCGAAGCAAGTTGTAATTCTTCAGGTCGGCCGTGAATGCCGCCGTCGGAATCGCCCGCAGAAAACTGGGGCCATGTTCGTCTACCCATACCAGCCAGTCGTGCAATTCCACGTCTTCGTAGACGGAGCACATTGGCGCGTTCGCCTCCAATTCGGTCATTGATCCCCGCATAGGTGTGGCCTGCTTTATGCTGCTGACACCCGCGCGGGTCGACACCATCCGCATCCACGGCATTGGCTGGCTCTGCTCGCGGGCATTGCGGGGTGATCACCGTCACTGACGCCGCATTGCACAACCCTTTAAACTCTCGCCGTTCATTGAGCAGCTAGTCATGGGAAGATAAACTCCCCGATATCGGCTGCCTCGAACCCTTTCCTTTATGGGCGCGATCATTGGGATTCGAAGGGAAGACAAGAACAAGTGGGAACGCCGCGTGCCTCTGGTTCCGACTGATACATCCGACCTGCAGACGAAGCGAGGGGTGCGAGTTCTTGTCCAGCCCTCCAGTGTGCGTGTCTGCACGGATGATGAGTACCGGTCCGCTGGAGTCGAGGTGAACGAGGATCTTGGCCCTGCGTCGGTTATCTTCGCGATCAAGGAGATACCGACACACTTGCTATTGCCCGGAAAGACCTACGTCTTTTTCGCGCACGTGGCGAAGGGGCAATCGCACAACATGCTCATGCTTCGGCGTTTGATGGAACTGGGCTGTTCCCTGGTGGACTATGAAAAAATCACGGATGATCAGAAGAGAAGGCTGATTTTCTTCGGCCGCCATGCCGGCTACGCCGGAATGATCGAGACGTTGCGCTGCCTGGGGCAACGGCTGGCTGTGTCTGGAGTGTCAACGCCGCTTTCACAGGTGCACCCGGCCTTCGAGTATCGGGACCTGACTGAGGCAAAAGCTCACATCACCGCGCTGGGCGACGAAATTGTGCATCAGGCGGGAGCACGCCCGTTGATCTTTGGCTTTTCCGGGTATGGCAATGTATCGACGGGGGCGCAGGAAGTGTTCGACTGTCTTAAACCCGCGGAGGTGGCCGTTGCGGATCTGACTGCCGCGGCGTCCGCAGCCGCGGGCCCGCGGCCTGTGAAAGTCGTGTTCCGCGAGGAGGACATGGTCGAACGCAAGGAACAGAACATCCCGTTCAACCTGCTAGAGTACTATGCCCATCCGGAACGATACGAGGGCTGTTTTGAAAAGCACCTGCCGCACCTTGATGTGCTGGTCAATTGCATTTATTGGGAGCCCCGATATCCGCGTCTGGTGACGCGCGAGTGGGCCCGAAAAAACTACCTCCCGGGCTGTGCCCCGCGCCTCAAGGTAATCGGCGACATAAGCTGCGACATTGAAGGAAGCGTCGAACTCACCGTGAGAGCCACCGAGCCGGACCATCCCTGCTACGTTTACCTCCCTGAACAGGATTCTGGCCGGGACGGTGTGGAGGGGAATGGGCCGGTCATCATAGCTGTCGACAATCTCCCGTGCGAGATTCCGCGGGAATCGTCCCAGTACTTCAGTTCCGTGTTACGGGACATGGTTGTCCCCCTGGCAAACGCCAACTGGGAGGTTCCATTTGAAATGCTCGAGTTGCCACCTTACTTAAAGCGGGCCGTCATCGTGCATCAGGGGCATCTGACCCCTGACTATCAATACATTCAAAAACATCTGGAGGCGCATCCGTGAGCTGCGGATGGGCCCCGAAACCATGCGGAAGGGCCCAGTTGCGCACCTTCCTGTGATCCAGGAGCCGAATATGAAACGTGTTCTAGTACTAGGCGCCGGGCTGGTAGCCAAGCCGTTGGTGCGGTATCTGTTGGAAAAGGGTTATCAGGTCACTATGGCTAGCCGGACGGTGAGCAAGGCTGAAGCCATGATTGCAGGTCATCCAGACGGGAAGGCACTCGCTCTCAATGTTCAGGATGAGACCGTGCTGGCGCAGTTGATAAAGGATTGCGACCTTACGGTCAGCCTACTTCCCTACACGTTCCATCCGGTGGTGGCAAAGCACTGCATCGCCAACAGGAAGCACATGGTGACAACCTCCTATGTTTCGGCTGCGATGCAGGAACAAAACGGCGCTGCGCAGGAAGCAGGAGTCACAATTCTGAATGAAGTCGGCGTCGACCCCGGCATTGATCACATGTCAGCGATGCGGATCATCGATAGCGTCCGTACACGCGGCGGGCGCATCGTTTCCTTCAGGTCTTATTGCGGTGGCCTGCCGGCACCGGAAGCCAACGACAATCCGTTTGGCTATAAATTCTCCTGGGCTCCCAGAGGCGTTCTGCTGGCCGGCCGAAACAGCGCGATGTACCTGATGGACGGCCGTAAGGTCGAGATCCCCTCCCATCGCCTCTTCCGCGATATGCATATCCTGTCGGTTCCGGGCCAGGGGGACTACGAAGCCTATCCGAATCGGGACTCGATCAGCTACATCGACGTTTACGGGCTGCAAGGCATCCAGACGATGTACCGCGGGACTCTTCGCAACATGGGCTGGTGCGATTGCCTGTATAACTTCGGGAAGCTGGGCCTCCTCGCGCTGGATGAAATCGATGCCCGTGGGAAGACCTATGCCGACATGCTGCGAAACCTGGCGGGTGCTTCCGAAAGTGAGGACTTGGCGGCCGCGACAGCCAGGAAGCTCGGGATCCCGAAGGAGTCTTACCCAATCCGGAATCTTGAGTGGCTGGGTATGTTCTCCAGTCGGAAACTGGGTGCCGAGCGGATCAGCCCCCTGGATGCCATGGGCGATCTGATGTACGAGAAGCTGGCATTCCGCCCCGGTGAGCGGGACATGATCGTGTTGTTCCACGACTTCCGGGCCGAATTCCCCGATGGCAGAAAGGAACGGATCGTCTCCGAACTCATCGACTATGGAATCCCGCACGGCGATTCAAGCATGTCGCGAACGGTCTCCCTGCCGGCTGCGATCGGGGTGGACATGATTCTCACTGGCCGGATTAATGCGACCGGCGTACTGCGTCCGGTGACTCCGAACATATACAATCCGGTGCTGGACGAACTCGCGCACCTCAATATTTCGTGCAAAGAACGGACCGAGAACATTCCAGGTGTCCGTGCGGCTTGATAGTGGGTCAGTTTGAGATCTGAAGATACTCGCATCAGTTCTCGATCCATGGCATGACGGCTTCATGCGGAAGTGATCACGTTTTGACACCGGATGAATTGGTGGGGCTGGTAGAACATAATGCGGATGAGGCAGTGGCATGAAGATAGTTTGGTTGTTGACCTTAATCGCCTGTGTATTGCTCACTGCCTTCTTTTATTGGACGCTCCTATATTACTTTTTGCACTATACGGTAACATGGCGCGTCATTGCGCTTATTTCGGTTGTCGTGTTCTGGACTTTACTGACCAGGCGGGTATTCTTGAAATTCATGGGCCGAACCTCAAACTGACCCACTACCTGCGGCTTGATTAGTTTGGATGAAGAGCTGCTTCCACATATTTTTGAAAGGTTATTGGCATGGGAGAAAAAGACAGGATTCTCAACTCACTGGGATTGCAGGCAGCGCTTTCGGGCGCTAGTTACGGCGACCAGTGGTTTGCGAGCAGCGGTGACTGGATCGAAGTCCACAGCCCGACCACTGGGGAGCTGCTGGCCAAAGTCGAACAGGCGAGCGAGGCTGACTACAACACAGTTGTCGGGCAGGCGATGAAGGCGTTCGAGTTCTGGCGCGCTCTGCCCGCTCCGAAAAGAGGCGAAATCGTGCGTCAGTTTGCGGTCGCGCTGCGCGAGAAAAAGGATGTACTGGGACGACTCGTCTCGCTGGAAATGGGCAAGATCTTGACCGAAGGCCTGGGGGAAGTGCAGGAAATGATCGACGTCTGCGACTATGCGGTCGGTCTCAGCCGGACGCTTTCCGGCCCGACACTCCAGAGCGAGAGGCCGATGCACCGCATGATGGAGCAGTGGCACCCGCTCGGGCCGATCGGTGTCATTACTGCCTTCAACTTCCCGGTTGCGGTCTGGTCCTGGAACAGCGCGCTGGCTTTTGTCTGCGGCGATCCGGTGGTGTGGAAGCCTTCGAGCAAGACACCGCTATGCGCCATCGCATGCCAGAACATCATCCGCGAGGTGTTCCAGGCCAACGGTGTTCCGGCCGGAGTGTCCTGTGTGGTCGTCGGACGCGGGTCGACCGTCGGCGAACGGATTCTGGCCGACAGCCGGCTCACCCTGATCAGCGCCACCGGATCGACCCGGATGGGGAAGCGCATCGGTCAGGTCGTCGGTGCCCGCCTGGGTCGCACAATTCTCGAGCTTGGGGGCAACAATGCCCTGATCATTTCGGACAAGGCCGACTTGACAGGAGCGCTGGCATCGGCATTCTTCGGCGCCGTCGGCACAGCGGGGCAACGCTGCACCTCCACGCGCAGGCTGATCATTCACGAGAACGTTTACGATCAATTCGTTCACAAGCTGATTGGTAATTACGAAAAGGTGAAAATTGGCGATCCACTCGATCCGAAAACCCTGATGGGGCCGCTGATCGATGAAGAGGCCGTATCGGACTACGAGAATGCGCTGGTTGCTGTCCGCCAGCAGTGCGGAACAGTGCTTTACGGAGGCAAGGCCCTCGATCCACCGCCGTTTGGCAGGCGGACTTTCGTTCTGCCGACCATTGTCGAAATCCGCAATGACGCCGAGATTGTGCAAACCGAAACCTTTGCTCCGATCCTTTACGTTATGAAATACCGGACCATCGACGAGGCGATTGCATTGCACAATGCGGTTCCCCAAGGCCTGTCGTCAGGTATCTTCACGGACAGCATGGCCGAGGCGGAAAAGTTCCTCAGCTTCAAGGGATCCGACTGCGGCATCGCGAACGTGAATGTGGGCACCTCCGGTGCGGAAATCGGCGGTGCCTTCGGCGGCGAAAAGGAGACCGGCGGAGGTCGTGAGTCCGGTTCGGATTCCTGGAAAGCCTACATGCGGCGCCAGACCAATAC
>JAIQFZ010000064.1 GCA_020073015.1 Terriglobia bacterium
GTTGTCAGGATCGGGCGCAGGGGGCGCACTGATCTTGTCCTTCGAACCATCCAGCACCATCCCCGAGGGAGTCACCACCCGTCCGCCCGCGCTGGCTGCGAGCAGGTCTGGATCGGCCGAGGCTTCCAGGCCCATCTCGTTATGCAGAGCGCCCACGACGAATTCGCGAATGGAGATCGTGCTTCCTTCGGCGAAGAGCGGTTTTACGCGCAGATCGGCGTCCACACCCTGCACTTTCGAGGTGTCCACCGAGCCATCCGGTTTCCCCGTGATGGTGCCGTACTTCACGCCCTTGCTGACCAGCTTCAAGGTCATCGGATGCTTCATTTGCTGGGCCAGCGTGACGGCCAGGTCGCGGGTGGAGCGCAGGTCGGCGGTGATTTCATCGGCCAGCATTTCTTTCAGCCCAAGACCGAATAGATGTCCGGCATCCCGGCTATCGGGACGGGTGACGACGTTACCGCCCGCGCCGGCTGAACCACGGGGACGACCGTGGCACAAGGCGCAACTGTCCGACAAGCCTGCACCGATGGCGAGGTCGTTGTTGATGTCGCCGACGCCATCCTTCTCATTGGCGCCTTGCCCCTGCAGGCGGGTGAACTTGCGCTGGAACAGTTGCCGCCCGCGGCGAATGGAGCGGAACGGATCGCGGTTGATCATGCAAACCGACGACCCCGCCGTCATTACGTCGCCGCGCCCCGCGCCGATCTCGTCGAGTAGCGACTTGTTGATTCCCGCCTTGGCTGTGTTCGGCGCTTGTGTGTTATCGATCATTTGTGCGTGCGCGGCGAACCCAGCCAACAGCACCCCCGTACCGGCAAAACTGAGAACCCTTCCCTAAAGTCCCATACCATCTCCCCCTCAAAATTCTGATTTCCTTCAAAACGCACATGCTCAATCCCGAACCCGCCGAAGACTGTTCTGTTTGTGTTGGCGTGTATTCCGTTCGGCGTCGAAGGCGCCCCGCCGCCTCCGGCGAAGATCCTCAGTGATGGTGTGAGTCCGCTGGAATTCGTTTCAGTGGAATCACCTCTTCATGGTCGCCTCATGGATCTCGTATCTCCCGATCAGTCTGTTCTTGTCTGGGCCGCCCTGGTGGCCTACATACCGTGATAGTTCAGAGTCACGGACACTGTCTTATGAGCAGGCACGACGCCGGCGTACGCGTAAACCAGCGAGGAATCGAAGGCACCACCATACCCGTATGGGAGGGCATTGAAGGCAAAAGCGCATGGGTTAGGGCCGCCGGGGCCACTCTGCACAAAGCCCTGCTGGTATCCGCTCCACTTGCCCGCGTTTTCCAGCCGCAACCCATAATGAAGAGTGTCGAACATGACCTGCCAGGCGAATGCACTTTGGAAGGAGGAGCCCGATGCAATATCAGTACTTTGTTTTCCATCAGGGTCCACGTCGGCAAAGCGCACGAGATAGGCGACCTTGTCGACGGATTGGTTGTTGGTGAGGGCCATCACAATCTTTATGGAGGCGGTGGCGGCAACCTTCGAAATGGTTTGTACGAGAGTCCAGTTGCCATCAGCGGTGGAACGGGAAATCTTGATCGCACTGTTGGTCGCGCTTACTATCTGCGCTGCGCCCCACCCGCTGGCGATGACAATGTAGTCGTGATACTCGGTCGCTGGACTCTCCTGACAGAGGCCGTACCCTTCGCCTTGGGCACCCAGGTGGAAGTGTCCAAAGGGAGTCTCAATCGAGCTGATGTTCCCGTTGGCGGTCACGCAATACTGCAGCTGTAAAGAGCTGCTGCTGTTACCGACCTTGAAGAGGTGCGAGCAGAGATCAGGAGCGGCCCCGCTGGGTGCGGCCTGAGTGATGGTCACGGTTGGAGACGCGGCCATTTGCTGTCCGACGAGCAACGGCGCGAAGGCCGCGATGATTAGAACCGGCAGGAATGAATACACGATGCGCTTCATGAGCAATCTCCTCAGTTGGCTTGCTTTGTAAGCCGTGCCCTACCCAAAACCTATTTATGAAATTAGCCCTAGGTGGCGCGATAGTTTAGAGTCACGGTCACTGTCTTATGAGCAGGCACCGCGCCGGCATACGCGTACGCTATCGACGTTTTAGTACGGCTATTTCCTATTACCCCGTAGTTGATCCTATTCGCCGCAAAGTCACACGCGTTCGGTCCCCAGGGGGCGCCACGTATGAATCCCTGTCGGTATGCGAATGGTGAACTGCCCGCATTTCGCAACTGCAGGCCATAGTGTGCTTTGTTTGGGAAAGCGGTCTGCCAACTCCACGCACTGTCGAGGCTTGCCCCGCCCGCGCTGGTATTGTTTCCTTCTGCATCGACGTCCGCAAAACGCACAAGATAGGCAACCTTATCGACGGATTGGTTGTTGGTGAGGGCCATCACAATCTTGATCGAGCCCGTGGCAGCGACTTTCGAGATCGTCTGCACAAGTGTCCAGTTACCATCGCTGGTAGTGCGGGAGATCTTGATCGAGCTGCTGCTCAAACTCAGGGTTTGTGGAAAGTCCCAATTGTTGCTCCAGTCGAAGATGTAGTCGTGATATTCGACCGCGGGACTCTCCTGACAGAGGCCGTACCCTTCGCCGTTAGCTCCGATAAGAGATTGTCCAAAGGGCGTCTGAATCGAGCTGATAGCCCCGACGTCGGTCACACAGTACTGCAAGAACGTGTTGCTGGTGGAACTGCCGGCGGTAAAGAGGTGGGGGCAAGAAGCGGGAGCATCCGGGTTGGCGACAGCTTGGGCGGTGGCTGCCGCTCCGGACGACGCCAACTCCTGAGCCTGCGCGGATAGTGCCCAACCGATCAACACAAGAAAGATAGTCAGACAAACGATGCTGCGGAACATACCATTCTCCTCTTCACTTCTGATTGTTGCTCTTCCGGATCGTGGTAGCTGATAGCGAACGCCCCAAATCCCCCACGGTCCCGGGCTCCGCGCCCGAGGCCGGAGCTACTGGGCTCTACTTGGGATATCGGAAACGGGAGGGAAAAGACGACAGGCGCGGGCCCTGCCACTAGCAGAAAGCCCCAGCCCTCAAAATCGAGAACTGGGGCGCCCGGCCTACGGTGTGGAGAACCCGTATGCTTGCCCGGAACTATTGATCCCCCAGACGCCCCCGCCGCTGCCAGCGCTGATGGAAACGAACTGATTCGGAATCAAAACAAGAAACCTCGTACTTGGATCAAAACGAAAGATTTGCCCGGAATCGGTCGCGGAACTGAGCCAGACTCCGTCCCCGCCCACCTGGACCTGGGCCCAGAGTCCCGGATAACCAAAGAATGAAAGGTCGTTATCGTACTGGTAAAGCTGACCAGTGCCGTTGCCGTCGATCCCCCAGACGCCATTCGGGCCGACCGTGATCTGCGTAAGAGTTGGGGCGGTCACGACCTGGTAGAAAAGGAGCTTCGAAAATCTAAACCTGAAGACCGCGCCATTGCCGTTAATCCCCCAAATGTCGCTGTTGCCCACCGCCAGGGTGGCAAGTGATCCGGGCACCTGATCCCAATTCTGGACACAAAAGTTGTAACGGAAGATCTGGGCGGCCGGGTTGAGCCCCCATACTTCATAGGGGTGGCAACTATCGTTGTAGCCAATACCCACAGCGATGAAATCGAGAACCCCCGGAATTGGTGAGAAAACCCAGGATGTTCCGCTCTTGGTCGCTTTGTAGATATTGCCGGAAGAATCCAGTCCCCAAACCGCATCTGCCTGGAGCGCATTGCCTCCCCCGACCGCGATTTGGCTTAGAGAGATGCTGTTCGCCAAGACGAATAGTTTGCCCTTAAGGATGTAGGGGTTCCCATTGCTGGCGCGTGCCCATACGCTCGCACCTCCCGCTGCGATTTGAGCTAGCGTGGCTCCCCCTTTGACTTTTACGCGCTTGAACGTTTGCGCAGGCGCGGATTGCGTGCAAGCAATCACCACCATAAGGGCAACTAAGAGCAGTGAATATGCAGACAACTTCATGACGTTTCTCCTGGAAGCTGAAATCTTGTTCGTTACCGCCGGTTTGCCCGTCGAACCCCACATTGGGCTCTGCTTTGATAAACGGAAAGTACGGGGAAAAGGCGACAAGCCTGCTCAGAAAATGTTTGGAATAGCTATTGAGCCAGGTTGGGACTTGCCACTTAGAGAAAACCCCAGCCCTCAAAATCGAGAACTGGGGCGCCCGGTTCACGGCGTGGAGAACGCGTAGGCTTTCCCGGAACTATCGAGCCCCCAGACGCCAGCGCCGCTGCCCACGCTGATGGAAGCGAGCGTGCCCGGAATCACATCAAAATACTGCAAGTTCTCATAACGAATGACTGCTCCGCTGGGATTGATTTCCCAGACTCCGTTCCCACCCACCTGGACCTGGGCAATGGATCCCCCGATTGCGAGTTTCAATCCGAAGCCGTCAACGAACATGTAAAGGGAAGATTGATCGTCGAGCACCCAAACGCCATTCGTGCCGACCGCGACCTGCGTAGCAACGAGGCCCCCCAACCCAGGCGGCTGGGAGAAACGGAGGGTTTCAAAAATGAACTCAAAGAGCGCGCCATTGCCGTTAATCCCCCAAACGCGGCCGTTGCTGCCCACCGCCAAAGTGCCAAGCGATCCGGGCACATTATCCCAATTCTGAATACAAAAGTTATATCGGTAGATTAAGGTGGAGCTGAGCCCCCAAACCTCGTAGGGATGGCACTTGTCCTTGTAGCCAGGACCCACCGCGATGAAATTGAGCACCCCCGGCATCTGGTCGAAGATCCAGGATGTCCCGCTTTTGCGAGCGCTGTAAATCCCGCCCGACGAATTCAATCCCCAAACCGCATCCGCTTGGAACGCATTGCCTCCCCCGACAGCGATTTGGGTCAGAGTGATGCTGTTCGCCAATACAAATTGTTTGCCCTTAAGGATGTAGGGGTTCCCATTGCCGGCCCGTGCCCATACGCTCGCGCGTCCGGATGAGACTTGAGCGAGCGCGGCTCCCCCTTTGACATTTACGCGCTTGAACGTTTGTGCAGGCGCAGATTGGGCGCAAACCATCCCCAAAACAAGGGCAAGCATCTTGAGTAAACACTTTCCTATTTGATTTTTCATGGTGGTCTCCATTGACCATTGAGACCGTTTGCGAATTGCTGCCTTGCCGGCCAGCCCCACCCGGGCTCTATTTGTATAAGCGGAAGCTGAGGGCGAAAGACGACAAAAAGATTCGGGGAAATAAGCGAATCTGTTCAGCCAGTCCCTCGCTCCGTGTCATGGGCAAGTGCCGTTCAGCAGGTGGTCCTTGGCAAAGGCACTGGCCCAGCCTTGGAAGAACGAGCCCTCCAGTTCGTGCGTGAGAAAGTCGAGATCCGCGATGGAATCCGAAGTGGGGGCGCTGGACAGGGCCAGGTTCAGCGGGTCGAGCGTTTGCCGGACTGTGAGGTTGTTGAAGTCGGGCGTAGTCGTGAGACCACAGATTCTCAGGTCTCCGAATTTCACAGGCTGAATCCCGTGCACAAAGCCGGCGTGGGAGAAATCGACGTCGAGTTTGAGCGCCGCGACATCGCCACCAAACTCGCCCGAGGCGCTGGAGAGTGGATCTACGAGATCAGAGTCCAGCGCTGCAGGGATTCCACCCGACGGCAGGTACGCGTTCAGGGTGTCCGCGCTGCCGAAGAACATTTCGAAATAGGATTGGTTCCCGACAATGAATACTCCCCACGGAGCGTACACACTGGCATACCCGGCGAACAGCAGAGAGGCCGGGTTGACGCCGTCGGGGACGTCTCCCCAGTCGGCCTGGGTCACCGTGAACATCTCCCAGTCGCGCCAGGGGCAGCCTTTCACGCCCGGCGTACATGGTGTTTTGCCTTGCAGACTAAACAGCTCAGCCGCGGAAAAATCGGACCCGGTGCTTCCGGTGATCAAAACGTGCTGGCCGTCGGCGAGCAGCGTAGCCAGGTGGCCTTGCCGCGAGTTAATCATCGGTCTGCGAGTTGCGACAAAGGTTTTGCTTGCCGGATGGTAAAGCTCTGCGGTGGACAGTGTCCCCGATTCATAGGGCGCGAAGAAACCGAACCCTCCGGTGATCAGAACCTGTCCGTTGGCGAGTCGTGTTGCAGTAAGTTGAGAGCGCGCATTGGCCATGGAGCCGACCGCGCCGAACGTGCCCTTGCTGGGATTGTAGAGTTCGGCGCTCGCGAGATACTGCGTGTCCCCCGATTGGCCGCCTACGACTGGCTGGATCATAGAGCTCGGCCGTATTCGTGAACGAAGGTGCGACCGCGCCGGCTACGAGGACCAGTCCATTCGCCAAAAGGGTTGCGGTGTGACCGCTCCGTATGAAACCCATAGGGTTGGTCGGAATGAACGTGCCGGAGTTGGGGTCGTAAAGCTCCGCGCTGCGAGTGGCACCGGGTCCCCTCCAGCCTCCAGCCATCAAGACCAGGCCATTGGGCAGTAGCGTTGCCGTGTGATTGAACCTTACAACTCCCATGGAACCGGTTGGAGTGAACGTGCCGGTGGCGGGGTCAAAGAGTTCCGCGCTGGCCAAAGGTCCACCGCTCGAATCGCAGCATCCCCCGGCGAGCAGGACCTGTCCACTCGTCAACAGGGTCGCTGTGTGCCCGTACCGGCCGGTGTTCATGGAGCCCGTCGAAGTAAAGATGCCAGTGGTTGGGTCGTAAAGTTCAGTACTGGTCTCAGCAGTTGGTACCCCAACGCCACCAGCGACCAGTACCATGCCATTGGCCAGCAAGGTCGCGGAGTGCTGTTGCCTGGGTGCGTTCGCGGATCCCGTTTGCGAGAACTCTCGGAACGTTCGTATTGCCTGAGAATTGGACGGAGCGCCCTCACTCTGGGCTGTGGCTGTGCCAACCAAGGCAAACAGCAGTAACGATAGGGTGGCAAGTGCTGCGGATTTCCATCGATCTGTGCTCATGATACCTCTCCACATGTCCTTTTCTGATACCCAAAGCCTCAGTTCTTGGGTTCCAGCCCACATCGGCCCCCACCACGGGCGAAAGAACGCGACGAAAGGCGCTCTCCACCGGCGCTATCAATGCCTCACGTAAGTCCGATGTTCTGGAGCATAGAGCCGCCCTGCCGACTACCAGATTGCCGGTCAAGGCCCGCCCGGCCTTCTTCTTATCCGGAAGATCAAGACCGTTTGCGAATTGCTGCCTTGCATGCCAACCCCACATCGGGCTCTACTTGGAATATCGGAAACCGAAGGGAAAAGACGACAGGCGGTGTAACTACTTTTGTTGAGTATCGGCTTCTGCGAGTTGCCGGGCGCTGCGGGTGTCCGGATGATCGGGGCCCAAAGTGCTCTGAAGATGTTCGACGGCGGTCCGGGCGGCGGCTCGGGCTTCATCGGTCTTACCCTGGGCCATGAGGACCCGGGCGAGGAGGAGATAAGCGCGGCCTGACTTGGAAGACAATGTTGGGGATGGCAGATCCTTTTGGAGAAGGTGGAGGGCCAGGGCCACGTCGGTTGCCGCGACGTCGGGTCGCCCGGCCTGAAGTTCAACCTTGGCTCGGCGTAGATACACCGCCGGCAGGAAATTGCTCCCAGCCTTACCGGCTTTCGTGGCCGCTTCCATCGCGTCTACCGCTTGGGTGGCAAGCCGCAAAGCCGACGGGAGATCTCCGCGCTCCAGTTCCAGAAGCGAGCGCTCTGAAAGCAGCGAACCAAAGGCGTAGTGCCCGGGTGGAAGGTCTTTGCGCAGGCGAGGCTCTACCTCGTCCAGCATCGCTAGCCCACGCGCGAAATCGTGCTGATCGCGGTAGATTCTGGCACGTGTCAACAATGACTGATTGGTCACCACTTCATCGCCCGCCTGACGCGCTCGCGCATAAGCACGCTCGGCATATCCGGAGGCCTCGTCGAGACGGGCCAAGTCGTCCAGCGTAGACGCGTAGTTGTTGAGCAACATCGGCGAAACACCCTGTTCGGACTGATCAGCGCGGCTGATCTCGATGGCGCGACGGAAGAGTCGTTCCGCCTCAAGGGGCCTTCCAATCTGTAGAAGGGCCAAAGCCCAATTGTTGAACAGTGTACCCGCGGTTTCGGTATCGTCACGGCCGAGCGCGCTGAGTTGGGCAGATGCCTGCTCGAAGGCATGAATGGCTTCAGGAAGCTGTGCAGCCTCGCGATAAGCTTCGGCCAGGTCTATGAACACTCGCAGCCGCAGCATCTCCGGGTCGAACGGCGTCTCCTTCAGTGCTCGCTGAGCCGCCTGCACCCGTGCGATCCCTTCCTGTACTTCACCGGTGTTGCGCGCGACCACACTGCCGCGCAGAAGGCAGAACACTCGATCGAGAGCGTACTGCGGTTCGTTGGGAAGCTCGCGGAGGCCCTCCTGGATGAGCGCTTCGGCTCGCTTTGGATCGTCGGCGCGAGACAAAGCACTCCCCAGGGCACAGGATGCTTGAGCGCGGGTGGATCGGTCGGCGAGGCCGCGCGAGATTCGGTAGGCTTCCTCGATTACTGGACGAGCTTTCGCGTCCTCGTCCTGAGTGTTGTACTGCTGGCCGATGGAGATCAACAACTGCACGCGGCTGGCATCGTTCCCGTGTTGTCGTTCCACGATGTGGCGGGCACGCTCGAGCAGTTCGTTAACCGTAAACGGCTTGCCTGAAGGCGCCGCATCCGACAGGAGGAAGGAGTTGAGATCGTTCACCGCCTCGGCGCGTTCCAACTGCTGAAAGGCAAAGTCACGCTGAGCACGTGCCGTGCGGGCCTGCATCAAAGTGCCCACAAGTCCCGCGACGGCAGCTATGACCGCCAGCACGGCTAATGCAACCGCCGTCCGGTTTCGGCGCACGAACTTGGCCGCGCGATAGGCCAGCGTGTCCGGCCGGGCGCTGATCGGCTCATTTCTGAGGTACCGGCCAAGGTCGTCGGCCAGCGCCGTGACCGAGCCGTAGCGCTCCTGCGGATTCTTCTTCAGCGCCTTGGCGACAATGGTGTCGAGGTCTCCGCGCAGCAGGTGCTGAAGCTTGTCAGGTGTGGTGGCGCGTCTTGCGGCGTTCGTGGTCGTGGCCTCTGGGCTCGACCCCATCGGGGCCACCATGGCCGACGGTCGCGTGGGCTCCGTGTCCATGATCGCCTTTACCAAAGCTGCGGGAGTGTGCGGGCCCGCTCCGGCGGGATGCTGCCCTGTCAGCAAGACATACAGCAACACGCCCAGCGCATAGACATCGGTGGCGGTCGTTACAGGTTCGCCTCGCACCTGCTCGGGAGCCGCGTACTCTGGCGTCATCGCCCGCCCGCCTTCGATCGTGAGCAGCGTCGCCTCTCCCGCCTGCCCCTCGCCCTCCAGCAGCTTGGCGATGCCGAAGTCCAACAGCTTCACCTGTCCGTCTTTGCTGACCAGTACATTCGAGGGCTTAAGGTCGCGGTGCACGATCAAATTGGAGTGTGCATGTGCAACCGCGACCAGCACGTCGAGGAACAGGCGGACCCGTCCTTCCACATCGACCATGTGGTCGTCGCAATACCGGTCGATGTGGTCGCCCTCCACATATTCGAGGACGAGATAAGGCTGGCCCGTCGCGGATATTCCCGCATCGACCAGTTCCGCGATGTGCGGGTGAGCGAGGCGACCGAGAATGCTGCCCTCGCGTTTGAAGCGCTCCTCGCCGCCCTTCCCCATCAGCGCGACGCTCAGAAACTTCACCGCCACTCGCCGATCGAAGCGCCCATCGCTGCGCTCGGCTAGCCACACGCTTCCCATTCCGCCCTGGCCGATCTGCGAAATCAGCCGGTACGGACCAATGGTCTGGCCCGCCAGCCCCGGCCCACTCGGCAGCGCGACCGGACCCTTTTCCAGAAAACCTTCCTGGGCCAGTACGCGGTGTTCGTCGAGGAGCGCTCGCAACTGCGCAGCCAGTGCAGGATTCTGCTCGCCGAGCAAGGACAGCCACGCGTTGCGATCATCGTCGGTCATGGCAAGCGCCTGGTCCAGATACGGGCTTAAGGCCTGCCACTGCTCGGGGCTGAATGTGGACATGGATTCCTCAGAGCGACAGATCTGCGCGAATTTTCCGATGGAGATAGATGCGCGCCTTCTCCCAGTTCCTCTGCACTGTACGTTCGGATACGTCTCGCATGGCGGCGATTTCCCCAAACGAGAACCCGCAGAAAAACTTCAAGTCGACGACCTCGGCCAGCGCGGGCTCCATCTTGCCCAACTCGTCCAACGCCTCGCTGATTTGCACGAGTTCCCGGTGGTCCACCGCGTTCTCCATTGCTTCGGTGTCAAGCGAAGTAATTTTGAACAGGCCGCCCCGTTTCTGGGCGTGCCGTTCCCGGGCATGATCGATGATCAATCCCCGCATCACTCGCGCCGCATATCCCATGAATCGCGCCCGGTCAGGAAACGCCGGGCCGTCCCGCCCGGCCATGTCCAGATATGCCTCGTGCAGGAGGGTGGTGGCGCTCAGGCTCACCGCTGCGCCGTGTCGCGCGAGTTCGCGCTTGGCCAGCCGATGCAACTCCGAGTAGAGAGCCGTAAACAGCGCCTCCGCGGCGCGGACGTCCCCCCGTTCGGCGGCGACAATAAGCGACGAGATTGTTGACCCCACGTCCGTCTCCCGCGACGGCTTACCTGTCGCGCGACCGTGAACCCTCAAACCGCGCAAGCTTCTCTCAGATTGGAAGGACAGTCAAGCTGCTCGTCCGGCGAACGGATCACCGGATCCGCTCCATTGGCAGCGTCGTTCACAGGAAGGGGGAGGGTGGACCCCGCCACTGGGGCGTGAACGGCTCACATCCCGCTGGCAGTGGCGCGACTTTGACCCGGCTTCTTGCCCGACTCGCGGGCCGCGACGGTCAGTTCTTTTTCAATCGAAGAGAAGCGCTGAAAGACTTCGTGGAGGCGAAGAGCCATGTTGCGGACAGTATCCGCCTGGGCCATTACGTTTCCCGGCAGCCCGGGCTCCAGCAGCAGAAGTTCGGCGTTGCCAAGAATCGACGTGAGTGCGTTGTTGACGTTGTGCCGCATCTCCGCCATGTAGCGTCCCAGCGTCGCTTCCGCTTGGGCGGCAGCGCAGATTTTCTCCGCTTCGCGCGCGCGGGATTCGGACTGACTGCGACGAAGAATTTCCCGGCCTAACAGTCCCGCCATCGCAGCCCATGATTCCGGCTCGCGGCCCAGCTCAAGAGTCGATCCGTGCGCAGACGAAACGGGTGACGAGAATTCGCAGCCCGTCAAGATCGCAGGCTTTCCGGCAGCGGCGAGCGCGGTTCTCAAGTTCGCTAGTCTCTCGCCCGAAGATATGTCGGCAATCGCGAGGTCGAACGTGTCGCCCTGCAGGTCACCGCAGAGATCCTGCTCCATCACAACAAATTCCGGATGGTCGCGGTCCTGGGGCCAGTTCGCAGTGATCTCCCGCGCAAAGGCGGGATCGCTGGAGAGGATCAGGACGGTCGGGCGGTTCAGTTTCATCGGCGCACTTGCTCGGAGGTTATTTTTTGGCTGCGCCGCTTGGGTTGTTGGAAGCGGAAGCGGCGCGTGCGGCGGTCGTGCCCTTCCGTGCTCCGCCTTTCAGAGCGTCATCCACCGCGGCCCGCAAATCGACGAGCATGCGCAGCGGTTGGCCGGAGGAGTACTCGGCATGGAACATGACTTTCCAGGACTGGCAGATCATGCGCAAACGGGTCGTCGGCTCGTCGGCCGAGAACTGGGCGCGGCGGCAGTCCAGGCTGTTAATCCCCCGGCGCTCGAGGTCGCGCAGACCGTCCAGAATGGCATTGAGATCGTCGTGCATCAGGCGGAAGAATACCCGCCGGATCATGAAGCTGTAGCGGGCAAAGGCCGCCATTGCGGCAGGCTCGAAGTACTTGTCGCCACTCTGGCTCTTGAGCTTGCGCCCCTGCTCGAGCACGCCGCTATGGAGCAGTTCGCTGAGCCGGCGGCAACGGGCAGCCGACTGCAGAACGGTTTCCAGAGGACTGAGCCACAGCGGCACCTGCGCTGGTTGCGAGCCCAGGACCGGCTCGAGAACCTGCGCGACGTACTCCAGATCGACATCGGAGTCTTCCAGGCCCGAAGGCGCGCACAGCGAGAAATACTGCACCAGCAGGAAGTCAATCTTGTCGCGGTCGCTGGGAGCCTTCACCGCCTTCTGCAGGTGATGGACAGTTAGATTGCGCAGCACCCCTTCGTTGGTCAAAGACGTGGTCTGCAGAAACTGGCGCAACTGGTGCACCTGGATCTGCTCATCCACCTGCTGAAACCAGGCTTTCGCCGGTTCGACGCTGGCCGGGGAAGGTGCCGCGTCCTCCTCGGGTTTGGGGCAAGCGCCGACTTCGATGACAAATTCGCGAACCAAGGCAGAGTAGATCGGTTCGAGCAACGACAGCATGGCCCAGTGTTCTTCCGGTGATGGTGTGGCGGTCAGAGTCATGGTTTCACAATCCAGTTGGGAACGTCTTTCAGGAAACGGGCGGCAACCACCGTCCGCTCCGGATGATATTGAACGGCGACCACCGAGGCTTCCGCACGCAGCGTCCCATCTCTGCTTTCCAGCAGAACCCGATCGGCAAACTCCAGCGGACGGTCGAGCGCAAACAACACCTCGCGCGGCGTGCCGAACTCAATCACTGTCTCTTGAAAAAAAGTGTAGTCGTGGCCGGTGCCGTCGCCCTCGGTGCGGCTCAACCGGATCGGAATCCGCACCGGCGTCGCGTCCGGAAAAAACTTCGCCAAGCGGCTGACGATGTCCGGGACGCGAGCGCGGGCGGTGGCGGCTGCCTGGTGCAACGGAAGACCTCGGCCTTGCTTGAAGCAGCCGAGTCTCCCCTCTTCCCGGTTAGGAAGAGCTACTAGGAGACTCGCGCTGCTTGTTCAACAAGAAGAAGTGCACGAGCGGAGCCAAAAACTACTAGGTCATGGACTGAAGTACAAGCAATAGAAAGAAAAGCACTTAGGGATTGTAAAATACACGCCGAACGGTTCTGTCTGGAGGTCGCTCGCAGGCTCGTCTCACTGTGATACGAATGTCTCAACTGCGCCGGTTTGCGACCGCTACTGCAGCGTGGTTGGACTCGGTGGCTCTTCCCGCACGCCGATGTGATAGCGCTTCAGTTTGCGGTAGAGCGTAGCGCGGCTGATGCCAAGCATTTTGCCGGCCAGAGCCTTGTCACCGTTCACTTGTACGAAGACGCGCTCGATGGTGGCGCGCTCGATATCTTCCAGGTCGGTGGTGGGCGATGAGAAATCCAAGGGTGCGACCGGAGCGGCCCCGGCTGGGATCTCGAAGCGCGCGATGGCGGCCGGCAAATCCGACACCTCGATGCGTTGCTGGTCGCCGAGCGCGACGGCTCGCTCCAAGCAGTTCTCGAGTTCGCGCACGTTGCCCGGCCAGTCGTAGGCCAGCAGCGCTTTCATCGCACCCCCGGCGACTTGCACGCCTCGTCCGGGAGCCAGCCGTTCCAGGAACCAGGTGGCCAGGATCGGAATGTCGGAACGGCGCTCGCGCAGCGGGGGGAGAGGAATGGTCACGACATTGAGGCGAAAGAAAAGATCTTTGCGAAACGTTCCCTTCTTGTACTCCGCCTCGAGATCGCGGTTGGTCGCGGCCATGATGCGCACATCGACTTTGACCTTCTGATTGCTGCCCACAGGACGGACTTCCTTTTCCTGCAGAAAGCGCAACAACTTGGCTTGCATTTCCAGAGGAAGTTCGCCGACCTCATCGAGGAAGATGGTGCCCGTGTCGGCCGATTGCAGCAGGCCCTGCTTGGAACGGAGCGCTCCGGTGAACGCTCCTTTCTCGTAGCCGAACAGTTCGCTCTCGATCAACGTCGGCACCAGCGAGCCGCAGTCAACGGCAACAAAGGGACGGCTGGCGAGGGTTCCGCGATAGTGCAGGGCGCGCGCCACCAGTTCCTTGCCGGTGCCGCTTTCGCCGGAGATGAGCACGGGGGTGCGCGTGTCTTTCAGGCGCGAGATCATGCGCAACACATGCTGGATGCCGGCGGAACTGCCGATGATGCCGTGCACCGCGGTCTCGGTTTCGGAGCGCTCGCGGAGGTACTGGTTTTCCTCTTCGAGGCGGACTTTGTCGGCCATGCGGCGCAGGAAAAGCCGCAACTCGTCGAGCGGCGCAAACGGTTTCGAAATGTAATCGTAGGCGCCGAGTTTCATGGCCTGTACCGCGGTCTCCACCGAGCCGTGTCCGGTCATGACCGCGACCTCGATGCGGGGAAAGGATTTCTTGACCTGCTCGAGAAACTCGAGGCCGGACATGCTGGGCATGACCATATCGGTCAGGACCATGTGGATGGGTTGCTGCTCGTCGAGCAGAGCCAGAGCTGCGTCGCCGCTTTCGGCCTCCAGACAGGAGAGGCCCAGCGACTCGCCGACGGTCATGCAGAGGCGGCGGATAGTCTGTTCATCGTCGACGATCAACAAACGGATGCGGAAGTCTTCGCTCATGACACTGCCCTACCCATGGTTTTCTCGACTACGGCAATGAACTGCTGCACTCGAAACGGCTTTTCCACGCAGGGAGCACCGGTCCGGCGCAGGGTGGCGGCGGTTTCCTCGTTGGCGATATCGCCGGTGATGAAGACGAGCTTCGAGGCCAGTTCGGGACGATGAGCGGCAATCCAGGCGTGGACTTGGGCGCCATCGACGCCGCCCGGTGTGCGCATGTCGGAAACGATGCCATGAAATTCGCCACCGGCCAGGAGGCCGAGAGCATCGGCGCCGGATTCGGCACAGACGACCGTATATCCATTGCGCTCGAGGGCCGAGCGCACGAAGGCCATGACCGCCGGTTCGTCCTCGATCAGAAGAACCGGTAAACATGCGGATTTGATCCCAGGCTGGGTCATTTTGGATGCACTCCGGCTACTGCTCCGAAGGAGGCCACTTCCGATGCCACCGGCAGGCGGACGGTAAAAGTCGCTCCTTCCGAGTCCAGGTTGTTGTGACAAACAATTTCGCCGCCATGTTCGCGGACGATTCCATAACAGATACTCAAGCCCAGTCCCGTCCCCTTGCCCACTTCCTTGGTCGTATAAAACGGATCAAAGATCCGATCGGGCTCGCCAATGCCAACCCCGTTATCGCGGAAGGAGACTTCAATCCACGAACCGCTGCGCACACTCCGGATTTCGATCCGTGCCGGCCTTCCGATATCACCGACCGCGTCGTGCGCGTTATTCAAGATGTTCAGGAACACTTGCTGGAGCTGGTGCGAGTCTCCGATGACCTCGGGCACGGACTCGTCGAGGTGCTCGACGACCTGGATGCCGTGACTGTGGAAGTCGTAAGCGCGCAATTGGAGGGTGCGGCGCAAGATCGCATTCAACTGCACGGGGAGACGCTGGGGAGGCATCTGGCGAGCGAAGCTCAGCAGGTTCTGCACAATCTGCTTAGTACGCTGCGCCTCTTGCAGGATGACGCGCAAATCACGGCGCGCACTCTCGGGCAGATCGGGATTCTCCATCAGCAAGTCGGTGAAACCGAGAATCGCGGTGAGGGGGTTGTTGACCTCGTGGGCCACGCCGGAGACCAACTGCCCCACGGCGGCCATTTTTTCCGAATGAACCAGCTTGGATTGCAGCATGGCGGAGTCGGTCACATCCGTCATCACCACCACGATGCTGGTGACCGAGCCGTCTTCGGCGCTGATCGGGCTCAGATTGACCGAGAACTGACCACTGACCCCATCAGCGCGTACCAACGGCAAGTCGAAATTGTCGACCTGCTGGCCGCGGGCCACGGCCGCCAGCGCCTGGCGCAGCGCATCGCGACGGGCCGGAGCCGCCAGCTCGGGGAAGGGACGCCCGAGTAGCTGGCCCTGCTGGAAACCGAGGCCGCCCCAGCGCCGATTCGCGTAACTGATGACTCCCTCCGTTCCCGTAACCAGAATCAAACTCTGGGTGTGATTGAGGATCTTGCCTGAGAAATCCCGCTCGCGTTGTAACTCAACCTGGAAATTGCGGAGGCCGGTGATGTCAAGCATGAGTCCGCGGTATTGCAGAACCTGCCCGCCGGAATCGCGCAGCGCAAAACAGTTGATGTAAACGTGGACGGGCGATCCATCCTTGCGGCGCAGAACGGCTTCCTGATTGCGCAGCCCTCCCTCGCGGTCCAGCACAGCAGCTAATTCCTCGCGCCGCTGCGGAGAGAAGTAGACTTGCGAGGGAATATCGAGCTGGAGCACTTCCTCGCGGCTGTCATAGCCGAGAATGCGAACCAGGGCGTCATTCACCTCGACGAAGCGGCCCTCTGGAGTGGAAAAGAAAATGCCTTCCTGGATATTGTCGAACAGCTCGCGGTACCGGCGCTCGGCTTCGCGGCGGTCGGTAATGTCCTTGAGAACGTGTACGGTCTGCAGTTGGGCGCTGCTGGCAGCGTGGATGCGGGAGGTGGAAATCAGGTAGGTACGCTCGAGCACGGAGTGCAGGTACTCGTCGAATCCATCCCCGGTGCGGCAGAACGGGCAGGAGTGGGGCGAGGCGCCGGTCGACAGGGCATCGAGCGCGCGCATATGGACGCCGATCAGTTGGTCCGGCGCAATGCCGACAAAATCAGCCAGCGAGCGATTGACGCGCAGGATCTTGTGCTGCTGGTCGTGCACGACGATGAAGTCGCTGATCGCGTCGAAGACTTCCATCCAATGGCGGTTGGCCTGCTCCATGCGGGTAAACAGGCAGGCATTCTCGAGAGCGACGCTGGCGTGGCCGGCGACGGCGCGCAGTAACTGGCGATCTTCGGCAGTCGGAGCTGTTCCGCGGTCGGCCAGACAGAGAACGCCGATGAGATCTCCGGATGCGCCCGCCAGGCGGACCAGGGTGCAGTCGGTCCAACCGAGATCGGAGGCGAGAGCGGTTCCCAGCAGTTCCTTCGCGGGAGCGAAAACCACGTCGGTATTGTGTTTCTTAAGCGCCCCGCTGATGGCCTGATCGAAGCGGCGGAGCAGAGCCTTGTCCTCAACCTCCGACGCGCCACAGAGCAACAGGGTATCGGATTCGGAAACCCGAAAAAGACTGAGGGCAACGGCGCGGCCTCCGAGAAGGTTGGCGGCGCGCAGTGCGAAATTGCGCGTGAAGCCGGGCAGGTGGAGGATGGTGTTCAACTCGAGTGCCAGTGCCACCAGCGCCTCGGCGCAGCGGCGGTGCTGTTCGGATTGATGCAGGTTGTGGGTAAGTTCGAGGGCAATCGCCACCTGAGCAGCCAGGGCGCGCGCGCGGCGGATATCTTCCTGGTTGATGGGTCCGGGTTCGAGGCGATCCAGCACGCCGAACATGCCGAGGACTTCGCCGTTCGAGCCCAGCAGCGGTACGGCCAGGAACTGACGGATCTTGAAGGAGGCGACGAAATCCAGATTGGCGCCCGCCACTCTCGAGGCATCCTCGGTGACGAAAACGTCTTTTTGCCGGAGGGAGCGCGTGGCCACGCCCTCATAGAGCGGGATCTCTACCGGGCGCGCGCTGCCCTTCTCAAATCCCCACCGGATGTGGAATTGGTCATTCTCCAGAAGTCCGATGAAGCAGCGTCCAAATCCCAGGAAGCTGGCCGCGCGGACGACGGAAGTCTGCATGAACTGGTCGAGTTTCCCGGCGGAACTCAGTTCGAAGGAGATCTCCAGGATCTCGTGCAGTTCCTGCGCCTGGGCACGCGCCATGCCGTACAACTCAGCGTTGGCGATCGCCACTGCGCCGAATCCGGCCAAGGCGGAGACCAGTGCCTTGTCCTCTTGCGTAAAGCCACCGGTGGAGCGCGGATACACAAGGATCGCGCCGTGGGAGCGCGAGGTGCGAAAGGGCGACGCGACCAGTACGCCGGGGGGCGAGTCGCTGCCAAAATGAGAGGCGCCATCGATGCTCACCGTAATCCGCTCGCTGGCGGCGACCGCGCGGGTGGCGATCTCGAGCGCCGAGCGCAGATGGTTCGCTTCGGAACGGGAGCGGATGACGTGCGCCAGCGCGGGAGTCTCGGTCGACACCGCGCGAAGACGGAACGAGCTTTCCTCCTGGACAAAAATGAGCACGATCGGAGAATGCAGCAGAACCCGCAACCGGTCGGCAATGCCCTCCAGGACGGCGGAGGTGTCAGGCAGGCTGTGCAGTGCGGTCGCAGCCTCGGCCAGGATCATGGCCCGGCGGCGCTCTTCGCGGGAGAGCTGGTTGAGGCGGAGCGCTTCCAGCGCGGTGCCCAGCTGCGTCGCCAGGATCGTGGCTTTGGCGGCCGAATCCTCGTCCCAGCGGGACTCCGGCGTGTCATACAGAAAGGTGATCGCGCCCATAATTTCGTTGCACACAATCAGAGGAGCGGACATCACCGAGGTCGCGGGGTACTGGGAGAGCTTCGGATAGCGGGCCATCTCCACATCGTTGTGGAAGACGGTGCGGCGGCTTTGAACGGCCTCCAGGCCGACCGCCTGATCTCCAGCTCGGAGCCGCAGGCCACGAAAGCGCTCGGCATTGAAGCCGTCGGCTTGGGCGCCCACCAGATCCCCCTCGGAAGTACACCTCCAAAAGTGGGCACCGCGGGCATGAAAGAACTGACGTGTCTGCCGACAGAACGAGAGGATGAGCTGATCCGGATCAGTGTTCTGAAAGGCCGCGCGAGAAAGCTCCAGCAACAGCTTCTGGAAGGTTTCCTCAGAGTGAGACACCTTCTCGGGCACCGAGTTGCCGATTGTGCTTGTCAGTCCGCCCCCGACAGATAGCTAAGCAATTGAAAACAATTGAATTACACTTTAAACCGTACGCTTGATTCTCAAAGTGAGTCAAGGGAATACGTGGCACTGGGTGTCAAAGTGTGAAACGTAACGAACTTGGCTCCGGTGTCTCATTCTGCGACCCAAATTGGAAGTTTCGCATGCGGCGGGCGCCCGGGCATGGGGGGAGTTTACAGAGGCTCGAAGGGAACGAGCTAACGGTTTGTTTTTCAATCACTTGAACACTACACCAAAGTAACGGACGAAGAGAACTCGGAGGCACTTACTGGTAGTGCCCGTGCACGGACGGTTGGGAGCAGTCCAAGGGACGAAAGGAGAAATTGTGTCTCTTCGAGCCATTGAACGGTTGGCGGTGGGTCTGCTCATCAGCGGATGCGTGGCATGGAGTGCTGGTTCCGCTTGGGGACAAGAAGAGCTGACCCGGAAAGTGAAGAGCAAGACCGCGCCAGCGTATCCGGACTTGGCGCGGCGGATGGCCATTACCGGAGTTGTAAAACTGGAGATCACGGTGGCCCCGAACGGCTCGGTCAAGAACGCGAAGTTGGTGGGAGGACACCCGGTGCTGGCCAACGCCGCTCTGGACGCGGTCCGGAAATGGCGCTTCGAAGCGAGCAAGGAAGAGAGCACCGGAATCGTGGTGTTCCGTTTTGATCCAGCCCAATGACGCTGACTGAGAAAGGAAGCGTAATGAATATCGGCAAGAAGCTGTATCTGAATTTCGGCATCATCCTGGCCACGGTTCTGGTTCTGCTGGCGGTCAACCTGATTGCGGTGCGGCGCGAACATGAGACTAAAGCAGCCGCGCAGCGCTCGATTGAAATGGCCGAGGCGACTTCGACCGTCCGTTTCGAAATGATGCAGAACCGGCTGCACCTGCAGAACTACCTGCTCAGCGGCGACACGCGGGATGTGGAGAAGATGAACGATGGCTTGCGCCTGCTGGGCGACGGCCTGCACCACGCCCAGGAACTGGTCGGTTCCGATCAACAGCGCAGCAGCCTCGAGAAGGTGCAGCAACTGGAACAGAACTGGAACAACGAGTTTGCGAACCCGCTGGTCGAAAAACGCCGTCAGGTCGACAGCGGGAACGCCACGGTGGCCGAATTACAGATCTTTTATCTCCAGAAGGACCCCAACTCCTGGGTGGTCCGATCGAGCGACGTACTGGACGAAGTCGACACCCTGAACCGCAAGCTGCTGGACGAGCGGCGCCGCTCCGATGAACTGGCGGCGACGGCCACGATCCTGGCGGCGGTGCTGAGTTCCCTGCTCGCCCTGGGTCTGGGGGTGGTGGTGGCGTACCGCACGGCGCAAGCAATCTCGGAACCGCTGAACAGCCTGATGCATGTGGCCCGCCAGATTGGCGAATCGGGCGACCTGGATCACAACATCGATGTGCGGGGACAAGACGAAATCGGGCAACTGGCGCGGACTTTCGATTCCATGGTGAAGTACCTGAAGGAGATGGCATCGGTTTCCGAGGCCATTGCGGGGGGCAACCTGTCGGTTGAAGTTCACCCGCGTTCCGCGAACGATACCCTGGCCAACGCATTCATGCGCATGGTCGAAGGTCTGCGAGGACTGGTGCGCAACGTGCGCGACGCGGCCTCGCAGGTGGCGAGCGCCTCGGCACAGGTGGCGAGCGCTTCCGACGAAACCGCGCGCACCGCCCTGCAGACGTCCTCCGCGATTGATGAGGTCACCAGCACCATGCACGAGATGAGCGTGAACGTGCAGAACATGGTGAAAAGCACGCAGACGCAAGCCTCGAGCGTGAGCGAGACCTCGGTGTCGATCGACCAGATGGTGACGTCGATCCAGCGGGTAGCGGACACCGCCAAGGTGCTGCTCGACATTTCCAACCGCTCGCGGGAAGAGGTGCACAGCGGGATCGGGACGATGGAGAAGGCGACCGACGGGCTGAACCGGATCAATACGACGATCCGCTCCTCGGGCGAAATCATCGACGCCCTGGGCACGCGGGCCGACGACATTGGCAAGATCATCGAAGTCATCGACGACCTGGCGGAGCAGACCAATCTGCTCGCGCTGAACGCGGCCATCGAGGCGGCGCGCGCCGGCGAGCACGGGCTGGGATTTGCGGTGGTGGCCGACGAAGTGCGCAAGCTGGCGGAGAAGTCGGCGCAGTCGACCAAAGAAATTTCCGAACTGATCCAGAGCATTCAGAAAGAGGCTCGCAAAGCGGTCGAGAATATGGAGAAGAGCACCTCGATCGTCAACGAAGGGCTGAACCTGGGGCAGGACCTGAATGCCGCGCTGCGCAAGATCTCGAACGTGGTCACCGAGGTGTACAAGTTCGCGCAGGAAATCGGGGCCGCCACCAATGAACAGTCGCACGGCTCGTCGCAGATTGCCCGTGCCACCACGCGGCTGAACGAGATTACGCACGAGATTAACTCGGCCGTGGAAGAACAGGCTTCCGGAGCGCAGGCAGTGGTCAAGGCCATGGAGAGGATGCGCGAACTGGTGCAAACCTCGACCTCGGGCTCGACCGAACTGGCCGCATCCTCCGACCAGATGTCGAAGATGTCGCGGGGGTTGCTGGAGTCGATGGACAGCTTTTCGCTGCGGCCTGGTGACAACGCCAACGCACTCCGCGGTACCGCCCGCCAGGCGGCGGCCGGAGCACACTGATTGGAGCCGCGATGAGCCGGGAAACACATATTGTGGGCTTCCGCGTGGGGCGCGAGAGTTACGGCATCGAGATCACCGCGCTGCACGAAATCGTGCGCGTGCCGGAGATCACTGCCGTGCCGGACGCGCCCGACTACCTGGAAGGAGTCATCAACCTGCGCGGCAAGATCGTGTCGGTGGTGGACCTGCGCAAACGGTTTGGAAAACCAGCCCCGGCCTTCGACCGGCGCAATCGCATTCTGGTGGTGGAGCATCGGGGACGTTTGGTGGGGATGATCGTGGACTCGGCCTCCGAGGTCCTGAAGATTCCCGAAACCGAGATCGAAGGCGCGCCCGCCATGATGCAGGAGGGAGGGCTCGATTGCGTCACCGGCCTCGGCAAGTACAACGGCCGGCTCATCATTCTGCTGGACATCAATAAAGTGCTGGCCGCGCGGGAAGCCGGAAAGGGCGAAGCCGCGCCGGAGGCCGGCGCAAGCGGCAACGGCAAGGCGGCCACGCAGGGCGCCTCGGCCGGCAAGTAGGTGTACCCCTTGAAGACATCATGAGCACGAGTGAAATGCCTGCCATCACGGACGCGGAACTGAAACTGCTGCAGACCCTGGTGTACCAGGAGTGCGGCATGCACTTCGATGAACGGCGCACCGCCTTCCTGCAGGACCGGCTGCAGCGGCGTCTCAGGGAGTGCCAGCTGGATTCGTTTTATAGCTACTACCGGCTGTTAATCAGCAACCAGGGAAAGCAGGAACTGACGCGGCTGGTGGAAAATCTCACCGTCAACGAAACCAGTTTCTTCCGCAACAAGGCACAACTCGACCTGTTCCAGCGGGACATCCTGGAGGATATCCTGCGGCACAAGCAGGAGCGCCGCGACTACAGCCTGCGGATCTGGAGCGCGGGTTGCTCGACCGGGCAAGAGCCCTACACGCTGGCCATGCTGGTTGCGGATGCGCTCTCCTACTATTACATGCGCAATCCCCTGCCGTTTGACTCCCCGCTGCCCAAACCGCTAGTTCCATCACCGTGGCGCGTCGAAATCCTGGCGAGCGACCTCAGCTACTCGGTTCTGCGGGCGGCGCAGGAGGGCTCGTACCCCGAGCATCAGATGTCCGCCGTCGACTATGGCTATCGCCTGCGTTACTTCGACAAGGTGGGCGACCGTTACGTGGCGAAAAAAGCGGTCAAAGAGATGGTGCATTTTGACTTTCACAATCTGAAGACGGAGTACTTGCCCCAGCGCAACGATGTGATCTTTTGCCGCAACGTGATGATGTATTTCGACGAGGCGGAACAGAAGCGGCTGACCGAAAAGTTCTATCGCTGCCTGAATCCGAATGGATATCTCTTCGTCGGGCACGCGGAAAGCCTGCTCGGGCTGACGGAAAGATTCCAGATGGTGCATCGCAACAGCGGAACTGCGTACCAGCGAGTTGAGGTGAGAGTGTGACGGGTCCCCCGGAAGACCGGATGACGGAACTGCGCCAGTTGTTTTTCGAAAGCGCCGCTGAACTGGTCCAGAACCTGAACGAACAGGCGATGCAACTGGAGAAGTCGCCCGGCGATGCCGAGAGCATTCGCAGCCTGCGCCGCACCGTCCACACCCTGAAGGGGGACGCGGCGGCCTGCGGTTTTCGCGAACTCAGCGAACTGGCGCACGAATTTGAAGACGTGCTGGGACTGGAGAAGACGGCGGCGGCCGCGGCGGTTCCGGCCATTGCCCTGCGCGCCGCGGATGTGTTTTCGGCCATGCTGGACGCGTACCGGGAGAAGAAGAAACTTCCCAGCATCCATTCTCTGCGGGAAGAGATCGCACAGCTGGCGCATCCGGGGGCGCTTGGTACCGGCGAGAACAAAGAGAAGAAGCGCGTTTCGAGCCGGCAGGTTGTCCGGTGGTCGGAGTATGAACAGTTGGCCATTGCCCAGGCGGCCCATGAAGGCAAGCGGTTGCACCACGTGACGGTGCAACTGGATCCGAACTGTGGCATGCCCATCGCCGCGCGCCAGTTGGTTCGAATTGCCCTGGCCTCCGTCGGCGAGGTGCTGGCTCTGTACCCTGGCGAGGGGAGCCGCGAATCCACGGACCGGGTGGAAGTCGCGCTCGCTTCCGAGAAATCAGCAGAGCAGATTCGGGCAAAATGCCGGATTCCAACCATCACGCTGCAGGCGCGGGTGGGCACTCTGCGTCCGAAAGCACGGGCACGAACCACGACGGCCCCAGCCGACGGAAGTTCTGAGTTGAAGCCTGAGATGGGGACGACCCCGGCCGATCTGGCGGCCGTGGAGTCCCCCGTGCCGCCCACGAAAGAAGCGGTGGCGCCGGTTTCGACTGGACCCGACAACGTTCTGCGGGTCGACGCGGAGAGAATCGACAGCGTACTGAATCTGGTAGGCGAGCTGATCCTGGCGAAATCGATGTTGCAGCAGACGCTGCTCGAGTTCACCGAGCGCTTCGCCCGGGATCCGTTGCGCGGCAAGTTCTCCGATGCCATGGCCTTCCAGGCGCGTGTGCTGAACGACCTGCAGCGCTCGGTCATGAAGATCCGGATGGTGCCGGTCGATCAACTCTTCCGGCGCTTCCCGCGCATGGTGCGCGACGTCGGACTGCGGTGCGGCAAGCAGGTCGAACTGGTGGTGAAGGGTGGAGACACCGATCTGGACAAAGGCATTCTGGATGCGATTGCAGAGCCGCTGACACACCTGGTGCGCAACGCCGTCGGCCATGGGATCGAACCCGTCGAAGAACGGGCTCGCGCCGGCAAGCGCGCGCAGGGCATGCTTCGCCTGAACGCCTACCACCAGGGAAACCAGGTGGTGGTCGAAGTCACCGACGACGGCCATGGAATCGACGCGAACAAAGTCCGGCAGCGCGCGCTGTCCCAGGGCCTGGTAAGCGCAGAACAAGCCGCCCGCCTCACCGAAGGGGAAACGCTGGAACTGATCTTCCGGCCGGGTTTCTCCACCGCCACGGAAATCACGGAACTCTCCGGCAGGGGCGTCGGACTCGATGTCGTGCAAAGTGTGCTCGGCCGCCTCAAGGGAACGGTGCAGATCGACACGGAGGCCGGGCGCGGAACCACCTTCCGTCTGCGCTTACCGCTGACTTTGGCGATTATCAAAGCGCTTCTGTTCCGGGTCGAGCAGCGGCTCTATGCCATTCCACTGAACGCGGTGGCGGAGATTACCCGCACGGTTGAGGAACACATTCATCAAGTCGAGCACTACGACGTGCTGCAGCTTCGTAACGAGGTATTGCCTCTGCTGCGTCTGGGACAGGCGCCCGAGCCGGGGCCCGCATCCGCCCGCCACAAAGTATTCGTGCTGGTCATCAATAGCGCCGACCGGAAGTTTGGCCTGATCGTGGACGCACTGGTTGGGGAAGAAGAGCTGGTCATCAAGGCGCTGGACGACCAGTCGATCTCGACCGATCTGGTCAGCGGGGCTTCGATTCTGGGGGACGGGCGGGTGGTGCTGATTCTGAACCTGACCGCCCTGGTCGAGCGCTTTACGCGCGCCCGAACGGATGGGACCGGTGGGCGCCTGGCCGGGTTGCTGTCGAGTGTCAGCCCGGGCATCCAGGCACGCGGGGCAGTTGGGGGCACGGCATGAAAAAGCCGGTCCGAGTGCTGGTGGTGGACGATTCCGCGCTGATGCGGAAGTTGATTCCCAAGATCCTCGAGCGGGCCGACTCGATCGAGGTAGTGGGGACGGCCATCGACGGCGAAATTGGCCTGCGCAAGATCGAAGAACTCGCGCCCCAGGTCGTCACGCTGGATTTGGAGATGCCCGGGCTCAACGGAATTGACACGCTGAAACAAATCATGCGGCGGTGGCAGCTGCCGGTCGTGGTGGTGAGTTCGCACAGCACGGCGGGAGCGGCGATCACCCTGAAGGCGCTGGCGTTGGGTGCGGTTGATTTCGTCGCCAAGCCGCAGGACGTTTCGGCGCGCATGCCCGAGATTGCCGAGGAACTGATCACCAAGATCCTGGCGGCTGCCCAGAGCCGCAGCGTCAGTGTGCAGTTCCTGCCCGACGCAATTCCGGCGCCTGCGCCTGACAAACAGGGCCCGGCCGCCCCGACCCGAATCATAGCCATCGGCGTTTCGACGGGTGGTCCGAACGCGTTGCAGTACGTTTTCTCGCAGTTGCCAGCGGAGTTTTCAGGGAGCATCGTGGCGGTCCAGCACATGCCGGACGGATTTACCGAACTGTTTGCCCGGCGCCTGGATGAGACCTGTCCCATCCGCGTGAAAGAAGCGCAGTCGGGCGACTTGCTGCTGGCGGGGCGGGTGCTGATCTGCCCCGGAAACCGCCACATGAAGGTCAAACGGCTGCCGCTGGGCAATGTGGCGGTCATGACAGAAGATGCCCCGGTCAATGGACATCGTCCTTCGGTAGACGTTCTATTCCGGAGCGTGGCAGAGGAATTCGGTCCGCAATCCATCGGCGTCCTGATGACCGGGATGGGCGAAGACGGGGCATCGGGCTTGGGCGCGATTCGCGCGGCGGGAGGGTTGACCATCGCCCAGAACCAGGAAACTTGCGTGGTGTATGGCATGCCTCGGGCGGCCATTGA
The DNA here is from genome assembly GCA_020073015.1 of Terriglobia bacterium. Classification (GTDB taxonomy): domain Bacteria; phylum Acidobacteriota; class Terriglobia; order Terriglobales; family Acidobacteriaceae; genus Acidiflorens. The sequence goes on from JAIQFZ010000064.1 coordinate 25,896, forward strand.
GCGGGGCTACGCGATGCGGGTGGTGAGCCTTCAGGACCTGCCCAACACCTTGCAGGCGCAATGTGCGCCGGATCGCACTCGGGACACCGAAGGCCGACGGGGGACGAGTGCCGGAAGTAACTAGAGTTATCTACCCGAAGGTATGGCTGCCGTGGTTAAGTGTTGAATGGGGAGGAGTGCCATGGAAAAGTTTGCGCCCGTAAAAAGGAGCGAGGACGGACAGGTGGTACGGTACCTGATCGTGGACGACTCCGTGTTCGCTCGCAAGAACCTGGCCCGGATGGTGGAATCGTTCGGGGGACAGGTGGTGGGCGAAGCTGGAGATGGGGTGAGCGCGATCAGCGAGTACGATCGGCTCAATCCCGACATCGTTCTGATGGATATCACGATGCCGCAAATGGAAGGCATCGAAGCGGCTGAGAAGATCGTGCGCGATCATCCCGACGCCCGCATCGTGATGGTATCGTCGGTCGGCTACCAGGAGAACATCGTGGCGGCCTTGCAGCGCGGCGCCCGCCACTTCGTGCAGAAGCCGGTAAAACCGGAAGTTCTGTATGAAGTGATCAAATACGTGATGCGCGACGATGGAGCCACGGCGCGCGGCGCCGGAGCAGGAGAGTAGTCATGCGCATGGAGTTGATCCAGCCCTTCATCAACTCGGCGGATGCTGTGCTGGCCCAAGGGTTGCAATTGCCCACTTCCATCGAAAACCTGACCATGGAAGAAGAGGCCTACCGGCGCAGGGGAATTGCCGCTGAAGTCTGCCTGAGCGGCGATATTGAGGGGCGCATCATTTTTGATGCCGACCAGAAAACGGCCGTGCGCTTCGCCAGCCGGCTGGCGGGCGCAGAACTGCCCGACACGGACGGTCTGGTGCGGGAAGCGGTTTGTGAAATCGCCAACCAGATTATCGGCAATGCGGTGACGGTGCTGAATGATCAGGGATTCCACTTTCGGGTTCATCCGCCCACCTTGCACACCTCGGAGCAAGGCAGCAAGAGCAGTGAAGACACCGAGGCGCTGGTAATCTGCTTCAGCACGGATATCGGCAAAGTGTTCATGAATGTGGCGCTGCGCTATCAGCGCCGCCGGGCGATGGAACGGGCAACCGCGGTTTGACGCGTAGTTTGTAGTACGCAGCTCGTAGTTCGGAGCTGCACTTCAACTCCTACAGCATCATCAATTCTGCTCGCAACGTTCCCAACAGACACTTCCATTGACAAGTCCCGCGAGCCCACACAGTCCCCCGCGCGGACAGGCGACACCCTGCCTTTGCGAACTCCGACCTACGAACTCCGAGCCGCGGTGGTTACGGGCCGGGAATCAAAAAAACCGGATTCTGCGGCGGAGCGAATTGACTTGGCGGAATGGGCGCTCGGTTGCTGAAGGGAGCAGGCAGGTTGACCAGGAATGAGTCGGTCGACGTGTCGATGTCGTTGACACCCCCGCCGTCGCAACTCGCCAGGTAGACCCTGGAACTATCGCCGCCCGCCGCCATGGTGAAGCGGAAGCGAGTGGTAGCGCAGGTTGCATCGTAGTTTGGAAAGCCCGGAACGCCTATCACCGCCTTCACACTATTGTTCGAGGTGTTGATGACGGTCACTTGCGAGCAAATGTTGCCAGCCGCGTCCTCGTAGTAGGCACCGACGTAGGCTCGGCTTCCATCCGGCAAGGCAGCTGCCGCACCGGCCGTGACCGCGGGCGGGGTATCGGTGTGCAGGCCGTAGCAAACGTCCTGTGGTCCGCGGTTCTCACGCGGGAACGTGGAGATGGGGAGCGGGTTGCCGTTATTGCCAATGATCTGCGGCACGGACTGCGATACATCCACCACCGCCACTTCGCTGCCCCCGGGAATGTAGAGGCGGTTCAGATGGCCGTCATAGACCATCACGGTGGCGCCGGGCACGCTGATAGGTGACTCGGTCAGGGTGTCAGGTCCGGCAGTGACGGTGGTATCGAGCCAGGCGAGGGTACCGCTCGCTTCCAGCACGTACACGCGCTGGCTGTCCGCACGGGCTGACAACCAGACCGGCGGCGAACTCAATGTGCCCGTAATGGGACGCGCCGACCGGTCAAGTGTGTTAAAAGCGCTCATCGAGCCACCGGGAGTCAGTGGGTTGCAGAAGGGGCTATTGTTCGCGACGTAAAGTTTGCTCTTGTCGGGTGTAACGGCTATCTCCATTGGACAGTTTCCTACCTGGATGGTGGCCACCAGGGCGTTGGTGGTCGTACTGACCACTCCGACCGAGGGCACAACAACATCGGGGAAATTGGTGGGGTCCGGTACGTAGTTCGGCAACGTCACATACGCCGTTGTATCCGACGGGGCAACGGTCACGAAGTTTGGTGCGGAATTTGGGGGCAGGCTGATCGTGCCAATGGTGCCGTTAATGACGGTGCCGAAAAAAAAGACCTTGGAAAGCGAGGCGGTCGAGGTGGAGGTTGTCGCCTGGTTCAGCACCAGAACCTGGCTTGCGCCTTGCTGGACGGCGTGCACGGGAGCGATGCCCACATTGCCGATACTGACTTCAGAGTCTCCGGACACGTCTACGACCAGCACGCTGCCGTCGCTGATCGGCCCGTTGTCGTTCACGGCAATCACCGTATGGGCCGCCTTCGGGTCGGGAAAGGTCGGGGGATTGGGAATAATGATGGGGCGGAAGGTGTCACCGCATCCGGCACAGATCAGAAACAGGAACGCCATCCAGCTCAGCCACAGAAACCGCTTCATGCACACTCCGTCTCGTTAGGGTTTGATGCGTTGTTTTACGGAAACGCATATTGTATCGAGAAGGGGCGGAAGAGGGGAAATCGGGAACGCGTCGAAAACGCCCCTTAACGCAATAGACACGGCAAGCCACGTCTTTACCGCGGTCTGAATTCTAACCTCATGCGCGCCCGCGGCGTGATTTTGGCTGTGTCTCGGATGTCATTTCGGTAACTTTTTCGGAGGCCGATGGCTTCTTGGTCTGGGCCAGACTTTCCTTCAAGGCCGCCATCAGGTCGACGACCGGCGCCAGCTTCCTGGGCGGCTCGGCGGCCTGCACTTCCCCGCCTTCGAGTTTGATTGCAATCAGCTTTTTCAGATTCTCCTGGAAGGTATCCTGATATTTTTCCGGGTCCCACTCTCCGGCCAGAGCTTCAATGAGCTGGTGGGCGATTTTGATCTCGGCTTCTTTGATCTCCAC
>JAIQFZ010000244.1 GCA_020073015.1 Terriglobia bacterium
AAGATGGCGCCGCAGAACGGCCACCTTCTCCTCAGCAGTGTAGTGCTTGCGCTCTTTTCTCATACGTTCGCTCCGCTATCTTAACGGACGAACGCTTTCTCCATTTCCAACTGAGGCAGGACATATGGAGGTCAATGTCTTCCAGCGCACCGCTGGTGTGGTTCTGCAAAAATCCATTCGGGAAGGCTTCGGTCTGGTCGTAGCAGAAGCATTCTGGAAAGGAAAACCTGTGGTTGCAGGCCGCGCTGGCGGTATCCCCATGCAGTTTCCCGCAGGATACGAAGACTATCTTGTGGAGAGCACGGAAGACTGTGCTGCCAAACTGGTATTCCTCCTCGAGCATTCAGAGATTGCAGAGGGTTTCGGACGTGCCGGGCAGGCCAAGATCCGCACCGAGTTTCTGCTGCCAAGATTGATCCGTGATGAACTGCGGCTAATTAGGGAAGTGATCGGATAAGCAGAGCGCCTGGGCTGCGGCTCAGGAGTCACAGCAGGTCGGGGCGGAGACCTGCCGGGACTAGAACCGTCACCGGAGTGATTCCTCCTGGCGAAAATTCGTAGATTTACGAAATCTGGAGAGCATTGAGATCTCCTTTCGTATTTATTTTCATCGTGTTACGAATGGACTCCGCATTGCACTGCCAGGAGAACGAAATAACGACTCTCGACTCCGACCAGGTCATGGTCGAGCCCTGAAGCTCCCGGAGCCGAGAAACGTCGGCGGGGTGCGGTTATGAGAAGCAATATTCTTCAGACTCTCGATCCTAATCGTCTCAGCGGTGATGCCCAAGAGTTCGAAGATGCATTACGGAACAAAGTCATCGGACAGGATGCGGCCATTGAAAAGGTTGCAGAGATCTACCAAATGTTTCTGGCGGGGCTCAATCCGCCGAATCGTCCGCTCGGCAACTTGCTGTTCTTAGGTCCCACGGGCTCAGGAAAGACGCGCGTCGTTGAGGCGGTGGCGGAAACTTTGTTCGGTGACCCGCGCGCTTGCCTTAAGATCGACTGCGCCGAGTTTCAACACAGCCACGAGATCGCCAAGCTCATCGGTTCTCCTCCCGGCTACCTCGGCCATCGCGAGACCCATCCGGCCCTCACCCAGGAGGCACTGAATCAATGGCACACGCCGAAACTTAAGGTGTCCCTGCTGCTCTTCGACGAGATCGAAAAAGCCTCCGATGCACTGTGGCAGCTTTTGCTGGGCATTCTTGACAAGGCGACGCTCACACTTGGAGATAACCGGCGCGTCGACTTTTCTCGGTGCTTGATCTTCATGACCTCCAACTTGGGTGTCACGGAGATGAATAGCATCGCCGGCGGAAGTCTTGGATTTCGCCACGGGTCGCTTGATATTGACGCCAGGTTCGACGAAAGATTGAGCCACGCGGCGCAGGAAGCGGCGCGGCGAAAGTTCTCGCCGGAATTCATGAATCGAATTGACAACGTGGTCGTCTTCCAAACACTTAGGCCGGAACATCTGCAACGCATTCTGGATATCGAGCTCAGCCTAGTTCAGAGGCGCATATTGCAAGCGGCCGGCAGTCCACCGTTTGCATTTACTTGCACTCCGGAGGTGAAGATGTTCCTTTTGCACGAAGGCACAGATCCGAAGTACGGTGCGCGCCATCTAAAGCGCGCCCTTGAACGTCTGGTGGTCTTTCCTCTTGCCAAATTGCTGGCCACCGAGCAGGTCCGGCGAGGGGATCATATACGGATAGATCTTGGTAAGGGTGGCAGAATAGTTTTCCGCAAGAGCTCGGCGGCAGCAGCTACGGATTCATCCCTGAACCTCGCTCTTGCGGAGGGGCTTCTATCAAACCGCTGCGCACAGCTGAATACCTGCGAGTGCAGCTTGTAAACACATGGAGGTTGTCATGGCAGCGAATGCACGAACCTTTGACTATCACCCAGTAGATGGGCACCATTCTGTTGTAAAACGAATGCGAACTGATATGAATCCCGCAAGGGCACAGATTCCAGAGATTTCGCGGCCGGTGGACCGTTTACGCGGTATTTCTCGTCATGGCGCGCGCCAATCGCAGGCGGGTTCGAATGAACGTGAGAGCGCCACTCTGCCGCAGGAAGCTGCCGCGAGCCAGTGTGAGGCACTCACGGTCTTTGTGGCTGATCAGCATCCGGTAGTGCGAGAGGGACTGGTAGCGCTGATTAACCGTCAGGCGGACATGCGCGTCGTCGGTGAGGCCAGCAATGGGCGCGAAGCGGTCGAGCAGTTCATTGCTCAACGCCCTAGCATGGCTTTTCTCGCCCTGCGAATGCCGGTCATGGACGGCGTCGATGCCGTGCAGGCGATTCGCGAGAAAGTGCCAACGGCACGTCTGGTCATCTTCACCAGCTACCAAGTGGAAGAGGCCATCTACCGGGCACTGCAAGCCGGGGCTAGTGGATATGTGCTCAAGGACACGCCCCCGGAAGACTTGATCGAATGTATCCGTACAGTGAGCAATGGCGGAACATGGATCTCTCCTGCCGTGGCAGCCAAGCTAGCAAAGCGGGTAGCTGCACGGGACCTGACACCACGGGAAATGGAAGTGCTTCGCTTGGTGGCCAGGGGCAAAAGCAACAAGGAGGTTGGGGTGGCATTAAACATCAGCGAAGCCACTGTCAAGGTACACATGACTCACATCTTGGAGAAGCTGAAGGTTACAGGGCGTACGGAAGCTATAGGGGTTGCAGTGAAGCGAGGCTTGGTGGATTTGGAAGCGGTCGCCGCCGCATGAGCCTAGGGTTCCGCTCTTGTCCCCCGCTCGAAGGAGTGCTACCCCGACGAAAATCATCCAGGGATCTTTCGCCGCCGTCGTATCGGATGTGCGTCGGTGCACGGATACATTCCGGAGGGATTAATTATGAAAGCAACAGGAATCGCCGATGACAACGGCGGCAAAGCTCCAGTTCTTGACTTTCCTCAACGCCGTGTCGCTCTCTTCTACATCTTTGCTTGCGGAATCCTCTGGCGGAAGGACGCTAATCGCGATGCCGGCCGCGAGCTTGTTCAAGGGCTCGCCTCTCCAAATGCCATGATTCGTCGTGTTGCGAAAAGTATGTTGGATGAACGAAGGAACTTTCGTTACGGCGCCGAATCTCGCAGAAGATCACCGCCGCTTGCGAGCAGTATCGCGGAAGCTGGGAAACAAACCTCGACTCTAAAAAACCTCGACTCTAAAAGTGAAGAACGCTCGATGATTCCTTTTCGATGAGGTGTTTTCGGTGCTGTTTCGCCTTGACTATCTCTCTTGCGTGCTCACCATCGTCTCCGCTATTTTGATCGGAAAGCGGTGTTGGGAAGGATGGATTCTCGCGACCATCAACAGCGCAATCGTTTGCGTCATCAGCTTACGGACTTCACAGCTTGGCTTCATACCCGCGAATCTTTTCTGCATCGTTTTGTACGGTTTCAACCTGCGTTCCTGGCGGAAGGCAGGCAGGCCGTAAGGTGGTTCACGGAGATGGTGCGGGTCCGGAAAAACCGCCGCAAGCTACCCAGGGATCGGGTCGCGGTGAGGGGACTCTGCGGCTGGCGCTACGGGGTGAATTGTCCTTGCGGCGGGTGCCAAGCAAGAATCAAACGAGCGCGCTGGCACTGCAAGAACGCATTATCTACAGTCAAGTAGACCCATCGGCTGCGGGGCTTCTCTGCCAGCATCGCCTTGTGCTGGATTGGCGACCGGATTCATATCGTCCGCTGTTGTGACAGTCCTTCTAGCACAGTTTGCAGATCTTGATCGATGAAAGGACTGGGCGTTCGGGCGTTACGTGGTGGTACACATGACCCGTGCGATGGAAGCCGCACGCCTGGCAGGGCGAGTATTTCTGGGTCCGGGCGTGGACAAGTTAGGTTTCCGCCTGACCCCTTTCGCAGATCCAGACGGGCGCAGACACTATTCGGGCCTGAAGCGATTCTTGCTAATCTTCAGGGCCTTAATCCTTGACTCAAGCGTAGTGGGCGGGACTCCAAGCTTTGCCGCCGCGCCTGTTGGCCCTGCGACTCGGCCTTTGCTCTCGGCCAATGCAGACTCAATGATCTCCTTTTCTTGGTACAGGAGCCTTTCAGCAAGGGAGCCTACACATGGATGCGGCCGGAGGGGTTCTCTCGACAGCCAGCTGTCGTCAACTGAAAAGGTTTCGGATTCGCATAGGATCACAGACCTCTCAATCACGTTCTGCAACTCACGAATGTTGCCCGGCCAAGGATACGACTGGAAGAGTTCTAGCGTCTTCTTGTCGATTTTCGTTACCTTTCTTCCAACTTTGGTCGCGTAGCGCTTGATGAAGTAATCGAGGAGCAACGGGATGTCCTGCCTGCGCTCGCGCAGCGGCGGAATTTCCATGGGGAACACGTTCAACCGATAGAACAGGTCGCTCCGGAACGTGCCGGTCGTAATGGCGGCTTCCAGGTCACGGTTCGTAGCAGCAATGACCCGGACGTCGGCGGTGATGGGCCGGGCATCGCCAACCCTCTCAAATTCTCGTTCCTGGAGCACTCGCAGTAACGCGATCTGAGTTTCAGGAGGGAGTTCGCCGACTTCGTCAAGGAAGATTGTGCCGCCTTCAGCCAGCTCAAAACGGCCTGGGCGTCGTTGCAGTGCCCCCGTGAACGCTCCTGCCTGTGATCAGAACTGTGGAATCGGTGGGAGCGACCTTGGTAACCCGCGAAAGAACGCCCCGTAGGGCAGGCGACGAGCCGACAATCTCTTCAAACATCGATGCCTGGTCTACTTCTTCCCGCAGTGCCTGCACCATTTCTTCCGCGTGCTTGCGGTCATTAAGTACGCGGCCGCTTTGGAACGAAATTAGCGCTTGGTTTGCCGCCACCGAGAACAGGAGTGTTTCCAGTTCCGTAGGAAATTCTGGGCGTTGAGCTCCCACGGCGAACAAACCTCCCTCAGCCTCCATCCCGATCGGTGTCACCGCTATGTGGAGGGTACTTTGGCCCGTCGGAAGCTCGACTCTTTGGGGGACTGGCAATCCACCAGTGTTTAGAGCCTGGGCATCCGGACTTTCCAGCCATTTTGCGAATGCTGGGTAATTTTCAAAGCGAGAAACCTCAGTCGCAATTTCTGCCACATGATTGAGACGTACATAGACCGCGTCAACTCGGAGGGCACTCATC
>JAIQFZ010000205.1 GCA_020073015.1 Terriglobia bacterium
GACGTCAAGTTCGTCTGTCGGCTTGTCTCGGCTCCGCCATACTGCCCATGTCGGCCTGTGTCGGCTCCATAGCAGTAGCGATCTCGAAACTCAATCTGGCCATTCAGGCCTAGCAAGGCAACCCAGTATCGTCCTCCTTGCGTCACTTGCACCGCGGGAATCGGTACCGAATTCCATTGTCCAGGCACGGGCTGCGGGATCACCGCTTGGCTTAACAACCTGTTCGGGTGACCAAAGTAACTTGCATAGACCCCAACCCAAATCGTCACGGCGGTACTTGATCTGTCTAGAAACAGTGAAAGAGAATTTACCTGACCAGAGGAATTCGCCGTAACCGGAAATGCCTCTGCTGTTCCACTGTTGGCGTTATCGAGGGAAGTCTGTATCTGGGGAGAACCCAGGATGATTTGCTGGGTCTGTCCAAGAGTAGTTATCGAGAGAACAAACACTATGATGACGTACCAAACGAGCTGGTGTATCGACCGAGTGGGGGGATTGACAAGACCGACCATGGGGGAAATGGGCCCTTTCTCCGCAAGAATTAAATTGGAGCGCGAAGATCATGGCTCTTGTATCGCACATCAAGAGCAGGGAAGAAAAGTCACGTTAGTACACTGCAGACGGCCGCCGAAGCACACTGGCCTGTGTCGAAAGTACAATGCTGTGCAGAGAGACAGTATTAAATCAGGACGGCCGAAATTTAAAACACAGCGGTCTTTGGTGAATTCTGAACGGATCCGAACACTAGTGCTGATTGCGCGTTTCGCTCATAATTTCAGCGCAATTCTCAGTTGACGGTATCGCCTCCCGGCAACGCTTGCGGTGATCAACGACCAGCGGGAGAACCTGTCCGCTGGTCGTTGCTGTTTGCACAACAGCAGATGTCCCATTCCCCAAGCTGACAGCGCTGGACCACAAGCACCAGGGAGTAACCACATCTCCTCGAACTTGCAGTAGCCGGCCAATTGGCTGGCTACCCTCGAGCGCCATGAAATCGCGAGTGACAGTCACTGCAGAGCGTGATCAGGTTCTCTTCGGAATATTCACCAGAATGACTCCGAAATTTCATAGACTTGGAGACTTTCGAGCACTCCACAGCATTGGCATCTCCATCCATCTCGCTGCAAGACCTTGGCCCCCTGACGTTTGTGCGAGCGTCATGGCGGACCGCTCAACAAAAACGCCCCACAACCCGGTCTGAGTCGTGGGGCGGAAGAGTGAGTCTCCGGAAGCCATTCCCCTCTCGCTCTCTGCATCGTTACCTCGTCAACTTCCGAATTGCCGACCACTCACTTGACGCAGTAGCTGATCGTCTTCTTGTGAACATCCAGTCCGATGTAATACATATGTCCGTTGAGGAGCCTCCGTGGTTGTTCTCTGAATCAACGTGGTCGTTAAGTTCAGCTTTTGTACACCACGCGCTCCTCTTGGACTTAGCATTCAAACAATCCGCTCGGAACAGGTTCTTTAACCCTCGTTCAGGGCACTTTCGTGGTTAGCGCGTTCATCGGCGTGTGGCCGAAAATTGGCGCGCGAGCCTTCCGCATCAGGCCCCACGCCGATAATGGCGATCAATTGGTAGCGCCCCAGCCGCATCCCGCCATGTTCTCACTCCACCATTGTGTTGAGGGGGAAAATTGACCCACGTAACTCCCTGTCGATGAGCGATCCGGTAGCGCCATGTTTCCAAGCTGCCGGGATGCTCCCCCGGCTTGGGACTCCGCGCGGAACCATTTCCGGCCGAGCCTCGTATACGATTACAGGGTGGAGCGCACGGAACCCACAACGACGCCAGCCGCGGTTCCGCGGGGGAGCGTCCGGAAGTTTGCCGTCTCGCGAGTTGGAGAACACCTCCGGCGTCACGGCTCAGTGCTCCGCGACCCGGTGGTCGAAGCTCTGGCAGCTTTACGTGCGCATAAGCTGCGTTCTGCGCTGACGCTGCTGGGCGTCACTCTGTCGGTGTCGGTGCTCATCCTGGTCGTGTCGATTATCACTGGGGCGAACCTTTACATTGAGAATCGGGTTGCCAATCTCGGATCCAATGTCTTTCTCGTGCTCCGGTTTCCCATCATCACCAATCAGCAGGACTTCTTCAAGGCGATGCGTCGCAACCGGAATATCACGTGGGAGGACTTCGAGGCTCTGCGTGACGGCATGAGGCTGCCCCGGGCGGTTGGCCTGGAGACGCGAACCAACGGCAAGGTCCGCCTGGGGACCCAGGCGCTGGAAGACATTAATATCCGTGGGGTGACGGCCAACATCGCCGACATGGATGTGGAGGAACCCGAAACCGGCCGCTACATAACGGATGCGGACAATGAAGGCAGAGCGGAAGTCACCTTCATCGGACAAGAAGTGGCCCGCAAGCTAGTTCCCACGGTCGATCCCATCGGCAAGGCGATCTACATCGACGGCCGCGGCTTCCAGGTGGTGGGCGTAGCCAAGCCGATTGGAACTGTCTTCGGGCAATCCCAGGACAATTTTGTCTACATCCCGATCCGGACGTTCTGGAAACGGTATGGCGAACACGGGCAGGGCCTGGATCTGGCCATCAACATCCAGGCGCGCGGCCCGGAGTGGATGCAGCGGACCAAGGATGAAGCCCGCACCATGATGCGCGGCCGCCGTCACCTCGATCCCAAGGCCGATGACAATTTCGGCATTCTGGCGTCTGACACAATTATGAGCTTATGGAAGAATCTGACGGGCGCCATCGCCGCGACCATGGTGGGAGTAGTTTCGGTGTTCCTGGTGATCGGCGGCGTGGTGATCATGAATGTGATGCTGGCCAGTGTGACGGAGCGTACCCGCGAGATTGGCGTGCGCAAATCGCTGGGAGCGCGAAGACGCGACATCCTGATGCAGGTCCTGGTGGAATCCGTAGTGATGGCAACGGTGGGAGGCGCGACCGGCATTGCCATTGCCTATCTTCTCTCCACGCTGGTGAGGGTGCTCACGCCGGTGCCGTCCCAGGTGCCAATCGGCGCGGTGATTTTGTCGGTTGCAGTCTCGGCTGCCGTGGGATTGTTCTTTGGCTTGTACCCCGCGAATCGAGCTGCCAAGCTGGATCCCATTGAGGCTCTGCGCTTTGAGACGTAGGAGCCTGTTGCCACAGTCCTTAAAGAGGTTTCAACCGTGCAAATTGAAATCAGCGAAAACACGCGCATGGCATTTGCTTCTCTTCGCCAGCACAAGACGCGGTCGCTGCTGACGATATTGGGCGTGGTCATCGGAATCATGGCCATTGTGGCCGTAGCCTCCATCATGGTGGGCTTGGATCAAGATATTCGCGGGTTTCTCGATCAATATGGCACCGACACGCTGTTCGTTTTTCGCTGGGACTTCGGTTTTCGGGGCACGCTCACGGCGGAAGAACGCAACCGCAAGGTGCTGACCTATGAAGACACTCTGGCGATTCGGGATGAGTGCCCCGACGTAAAGGATGTGACGGTGGAGGTCTCCCCGCGGTTGGAACCGGGCAGGCCCTTCACCGTGGTGCCTGCGCGCTACAAGGGGAACGAAGTCTACGGGATTCAATTTACCGGTACCGTTCCTTCCTACGAATGGGTCTACAACGCCAACCCGGAGAAAGGCCGCTTCTTTACCGAAGCGGAGGACTTGCATCACATGAATGTGACGGTAATCGGCCACGACTTGGCTGAGGGGCTGTTCCACGCGGAAGACCCCCTGGGCAAGTCTATCTCGGTCGGAGGCGCTTTCTACCAGGTCGTCGGCGTGCTGGAGAAGCGTAAAGGCCAGTTCTTTAAAGATGAATCGGCGGACAAAGTTGTGGTCGTGCCGTACCGGGCGTACCGAAAACACAATCCGCAGGACGACGAACACTTCATTGGGGCGCAAGCGTATCCGGGCAGAAAGGCCCAAGCGGAGGACGAAATCATCGGCCTGCTGCGGCGGCGCAGAGGGGTGGCGATCGATAAGCCGAATAATTTCGCGATTTCCAGTTCGGAGGAGATTGCACGCCAATTCCGTCAGATCACGGGGGCGATTGCCATTGCAGTGGTCGTGATCAGTTCCATCGGACTGCTTATCGGCGGAGTTGGTGTGATGAACATCATGCTCATGTCGGTCACGGAACGCACCCGTGAAATCGGAGTGCGCAAGGCCATCGGGGCCCGACGCCGGGACATCATCCGCCAGTTCCTCACCGAAGCCATCGCCCTGACGGGCACGGGTGGGGTCATCGGCGTCTCACTGGGAGTGGGGATCAGCTTCTTGATCAATAAGCTGTTGCCAAGTTTGCCCTCGGCGGTGCCGCTATGGTCGGTCATCGCCGCTGTGACGGCATCGATGAGCGTCGGCCTGTTCTTTGGTATTTATCCTGCGATGAAAGCCTCGCGACTGGATCCCGTGGAGGCGCTGCGCTTCGAGTGAACGATGGGCCAGGACGCCGGTCGCTATGCACGCCCTGGGGAAATGCTCTCTCGATGCTCTCTATTCTGGAGTCCATGGTCCCACTAGTGTAGTGCGTCATGCAGATTGACGTTTATTGAGGGAGCGGCGAGCGCGTTTCACTTTTTCCAGGATGTCGGCGGCGCGGGCGGTCCAGATGAATGGTTTCGGACTTTCGTTGTGGCGGTCGATGTAGGTACCGAT
>JAIQFZ010000065.1 GCA_020073015.1 Terriglobia bacterium
GTTGGTGTAATCGCTGATTACAACAGTTACGCGCTCCCACCTTTCCGCGTGATGCAAAGAAAAGCCGCCCGGACATCGGGCGGCGTGCTTTGTTGTTTGAACCCTTGTTGAACAGCCGTCTACGCCCTCGTCAACGATGCGCGACCAGCCAGTCGAGAATCGGCTGCCAGACCAGTGTTTTGGCGTGCTTCGCCGCAAAGAGATCGACGTGGCCAAAGTCGAGCGCCCGCTCGTCATCCGGGTGAAGTTGCACGATGAATTTCGTGATGTCCGTGCTGGCCGTGCGCGTGACCGCGTAGTAACCGCCCTCTCCCGTTCCACCTCCCGAACCAACGTAGAGAATCGGAAGGGTAATTTCTCCGAGATGGTCGTCGAACGGTGCCATCACGTCGTAGCAATACACTTTGTTGTACTCGAGATCGATCCGCACGGGGTTGTAGGGCGGAACCGCACGCAGCACATCGATCCAGAGCCAGGGATCGGTGTACTGCAAGCCGGTGGTGATCCCAGCCTCATTGAAAATGCCGCCGACGAAATGCCAATAGAGCTGCTGTGGGTCGCCGCTCGCTCCCGCGAACAGCGCGAACTGGTAGTTAGTGAAGCCGTCCGCGAAGGGTGACGGATCGTCAGGCGCCGAGCGTGCCAGGTCGCCAATCTGCTTCACACCACTGTTGTCCTCGTTGTACACCCCGCCATCAAGAACGGCTTGCAGTTGCGGGATAAGATCGCAGGCCGCGACGTGGAAGGGATGATCGGCGGGGTACGTAATGGCGTCGTCAACCGGGATGAGCCCCTTCACATTGCGAAGAGAAGGCGGCAGCTGAGTCTCCTGGTTGGCAACCGGATACGCGACCTGCACGCCGTAGCTGAACCCGAGCAGATGCATCTTGCCGAAACCTTGTCCGGTCACTCCACGAATCATACGCGCGAGGGAAAGAGCAATCTGCGCGTCGTCGACATCCCTCTCGAGGCCCCATTCCTTCATGAACTTGAAGTTCTTAGTTTTGGCCGGAACCAGAGCCCAGCGATAATCCATGGCCCAGACGTCAATGTTTTTCTTAGCAAGGAACACGGTGATCGCGTGATCCCACGCGGCCGCTGGAGAAATCAACGGCTCGATGAAGATCATCTCGACCGAGTTCGGCAATCCCCCAAGCATCAACAGTCCAGTCACGGTGTGGATAGGCTGCCAGGGATGTTTTTCGCGGACGACGCGGTGCAACCGGATCCGGTCGAACTTGCCCGGACCCACCGTCACATCGTAGCGGTAGTGGACTACATCTTTGCCCAGCACAGTCCGGTCCACATGCTGGATGTACACGTTGTGTTGTGCGCCATTCGCGTCCGTCACAACCCAAGTGCTCTGTGCCGCGGCGGAAAGAGTGAGCGCCAGGACACACGCAATCATGACGATCCAACGCCACAAAGTATTCATATCCTCCTCCTTCCTGCTCAACGATTTCGCCTCATGGGGTGTGCGTCTCAACGGGCGGGAACTGCTCTTCGGGGAGGCGGGACAGCTACGTTCGTTTGGGCTGTCGTTTACATTCTCCTGCCGTTGGCGGCTGTCGTAGCGGAAAAATCTGAAGAGGAGATTCAATCCTATTCCCGAAACGGAACTTTTGTGGCTCAGTGACTGGGACTTCTGTAGACCGCAAGAACCTCCGCCAAAGGATTGTTGACGTAATATCGCGATTTTCCCAGCTCGGCACCCAGATCCGGGGAAAGCCATCTTCCAGCAGCAGCTGGAGAATCAGTTGCGCATCTTGCCGATCCGTCTTCTGCTTGCGCACCCGCTGGGTTCGGATCTCGGCCGCGTCTCCGATCCACCGTTCCAACTGCAGTTCGGCCAGTAAGCGTTCCAGCTAGCGGGCATGGCCGCTCGCTTCCATCCCGATCCGCCCCTCTATCCCTTGTGCCGCAAGCTCCCGGTAAAACGTCTCTGCTTCCTCCCGATGCTGCAGCCGTTGTTCTCGAAACTCCCCAGTGTCGCTCTCCACCGAGGCCACCTGCTCAAACTCGGGGTGAAAATCTACTCCTCTAATGATCATGGTTCGGCTCCTTTCTCCCGAGCCTGTTGGTTGGTTCGCACCACCAACTCTACTCCGGCGTGGGAGCCGACATTGTCATGGAATCAATTACACTCACAACCCCGCAGGGGGAGACCCCGGGGGCGTAGTTGGTGTAATCGCCTGTGGCTGTTGAAAAACTCCCTCCCGATAAATTCGCCAAAATAAAATCGCGTCAGGATGCCCTATAAACGATCTTCTCGGGTCGGGTAGACATTTTCCATCCCCCCGATTGCGACTGTTTCGAAGGGGAAAGGGACTTTTTCAACACCCACGGCCTGTTTTCGATAATTACCGCTTCTACCTTCCGCATGATGCAAAAGAAAAGCCGCCCAAACATCGGGCGGCATCTCATCTCTTTCAAAACAGAATAGTAGCTTCACGCGCAGATCAAGGGCCGTCGCTTTCCTTAACGGACCGTGAAGGCCGCGGTGATGGACCACCCATTCCCGGTCGTGTCCGTCATCGTGATTCGGAACTCGTAGTGTCCCGCAATGGGCCCACCAGGCCCGAAGTTCGCGTTCTCGGCGTAGAAAACCGGGAAATGGCTATGCCCATCGACGGGTCCGGTTATACAGATTGGGGGAGGCAAGTTACTATCCAGCGGCGGAACGTCGAAGGTCCCGAGATACGGATCCCAGAGCTGGTTATTGCGGAATGTCTCACCTGCGATGTGGATTGGAAAGAGGGTGTTGGGGATGATCGGGCCAGACTTGAAGTCGGGCGAGGATCCGGTCGTCCCGGGGTTCGGTACCGTCATCCACACCGCCCACACCCCGTTGGTTGTGGAAAAGTCAGCCTCGCGGAAGACGTTGGCATCGGCGAAGTTCATGATGTCAAGACCAGCTTCCATTTCGTGGATGTAGGGAGGCTGGTGGGGATCGCC
Source organism: Terriglobia bacterium (assembly GCA_020073015.1). Taxonomy (GTDB): domain Bacteria; phylum Acidobacteriota; class Terriglobia; order Terriglobales; family Acidobacteriaceae; genus Acidiflorens. The sequence continues at coordinate 2,956 of JAIQFZ010000065.1, forward strand.
GGGACCCCTACCTAAACCTCCACAATCTTGGTGCCGGAGCGGGTAAAGCAGGCCGGTCTGGTTCTTCCCAAAGTCGAGAAGATCCGGCGGCGCCCCGATGGAGGCAGTGAACACATGGAAATCGACTGGCTTCCAGATCGGGTGGCCGATCTTTTTTATCTTCACTGGCGCTGGTTGTTTGCACTGGGAATGATAATCGGGCGCCGCCTGAGCGGTGGCAACTCCGATGGCCAGTAAGCTCAACAGCACGATTCGAAGAATACGCATATAGGGTGTCTCCTGTTTGGTTAAAACCTGCACAGCAGCCCGTTACTTCCTTGCCGGAAGTGGCCGAACGTATGAGCGCGTCCAAGGATTTGCTAAACGATTTCGCCTCTGGGGTACTGCGTCTCAACGAGCGGGGAAGTGCTCTTCGGAGAGGCGAGACAATTACATTCGTTTGAGTTGTCGCTTACATTCTCTCGCCATTGGTGGCTTGTCGTAACAGAAAAATCTGAAGAGGAGACCGATCCCATTCCCGAAACGGAACGGCTGCGGCTCGTTGACCGTTGTGGGAAGGGTCCTAACCGCAAGAACCTCCGCCCAAAGGATCGTAGACGCAAAATCCCCATTACACTAACCACGCGTCAAATGGGAATTGGGTGTGGGACTGGTCGCGAATGTGGGGATGTGTAGAGCGGACACTCTTGTCCGCTGCCTTTGGCTGCAATCTTTGACTGTGTCCAGATCACCACTGGTAGTGAAATTGACGTTTATCTTGTTCCCCTGATATTTGTTGCGTGGGACACCTTGGGCGGACAGGAGTGTCCGCCCTACAACGTTTGCTGGTACCTCTGAGTACACGGGCCCCTTCTAAAAGTACGTTGCCGCGACTTCCCGTCGAATAAAATAAAATCCACCATGCGCAAAGCCCTTCCCTTATTCCTGATCGCTGCTTGCATCCTGACGGGGTGCAAGTCCAAGTCATCCGCGGCCTCGGCCAACTCGGCTGGCGCTGCCACTTCCGCCGACGATCCAGTCCAGAAAAAGCTCCAGGAATTGGCCGGGAGCGGCGCGAAGAATTGCGGTCTTCTCAAGTCGCAAGTGGCGGGAGAATTGGATGCTGCCAGCAAGTGCGCCGTGGATGCTTCCAAGGCGAAGACTCCCTTTTATGTCGAATACGAACTGCCCGGCATGAATGTTGCGATCGCTGGCAACGCCCAAGGGAAGCTGTTCGCGGTGCAGTCGCAAGCTGGTGGCGCGGGATTGGTGAACGGAGATTGTCCGGCGGAACTGCGCGTCGCGCCCAGCGGCCGAGTCACGTGCTATGCCCCAGGCACGTTCCCCATGGGTGCGGGCGCCGGCTCCCACACCAACATGCCGATGCCGCCCGCGATGGGTACGGGCAGTCCGCATGGAGGAGCGGGCGCTGTGCCACCCGGACACCCGAATCCTCACCAGAATCAAGAACCACAGCCGCCGGCCAAACAACTGTAATGCTGTAGAGACGCGGCTTGCCGCGTCTCTCGTCGGACTGCACGAACCGGTGTGCTTACTGCGGCCCCTCCTGCTCCGGCACCACTCCCGGAGGCGGAGCCGGAATGGCAATGTCCAACTTGCTGACCGTGCCGAGGGACGACAGCGGCTTGTCGAACTCGCTCACATTTCCGACTACCAGCACGGCCATCTGGTCGCGGTGAATGTACTTCGCCGCCACGCGCGCCACATCTTCCTTTGTAACTTTCTCGATCCCCTTCTGATAGTTCTCCAGAAAATCCAGCGGATAGCCATAGAACTCGTAGGCCATCTTCTCCTGCAGCACCTTCCCCGGAGAATCAAAGCGGAAGATAAACGAATTCAGAATGGCATCCTTCGCGCGCTTGATCTCTTCATCGTTAATCGGATGCTTTGGAAGATCGGCGAGCTCCTCATCCAGTGCCTGGATCGACTCCACCGTGCTCTGGCTCTTGGTCATCACCATGAGCCGGAGCATTCCGGGATGATCCCAGCCCGTGCCAATCCCGCCGCCCACTGCGTACGCCAGCCCTTTGGTGGTTCGAATGTCGCCAAACAGGCGCGACGAAAAGCCGCCGCCGAAGGCCTCATTGAAGACCGAGATCGCGAAGTAATCCGGATTCTTGCGCGTCGTGCCCAGCATCACCATCTGAATGTTGCTCTGGTTCACGTCCGTTTTTTCGACCTGGTAATAGCCCGGCTTGGCAGACTTCAGCGCGATCTCCGGATCCTTCGCGGCTGCACCCTTCGCCCACGAACCGAACGCCTGCCGCAGGCGCGCCTCCATCTTCGCGGAATCAAAGTCGCCGACCACGCCCAGAATGATGTTGTTGGGCTGAACGTAGGTATGGTGCCATGCGACCAGATCCTCGCGGGTCACGGCCACGACGGTGGCGTACTCGGCGACCCGCGCATATGGACTGTCGGCGCCATACGCCAGCTTCGCCGCTTCGCGTCCCGCAATCTGCCCCGGATCGTCATTCCGCCGCGAGATTCCGTCGTACATTCCTTTCTTCGCAATCTCGATCTTGTCGGCGCGGAACTCGGGATTCTTCAGCAGATCGTCGAACACGTTGAAAACATCGTCGAAATCTTCCTTCAAACACGACCAGGAGATGGTGGTCGAGTCCACCGTCCCGCCCGTCTCCACTCTGGCCGCACGCTGCTCCAGGTAATCGTCCAACTGATCGCCCGTGCGGGTCTTGGTCCCGCCCGTACGCCACGCTTCGCCGTAGATGTCGATCAGCCCCGTCTTACTGGCCGGAACCGCCCGTGCGCCGCCGCGGATGCGAGCCACTCCGTCGATCATGGGCAGTTCATGATCTTCCTGCAGAAAAATCACCATGCCGTTCTGTGGTGGATGGAAGGCCGGCAGCTTCGGAATCGGGACCTGCTGCCAGGTTGTTGCCTGTGCCGACAACTGCACCTGGCCGCCCACAAACAACAGCAAAGAGAACAAGCAGAGCAGTGCGCGCTTCACTGGGCACCTCCTTGCGGAGCAGTCGCCGCACCAGGAGGCGGGCCGGCGAACTCAATCACCCCCACTGTCCGGTTGCCCGGCACAAACGTCTGGTTCGCCACGCGCCGGATGTCGGCCTTCGTGACTTTGTCGATCCGGTCCACTCCGCGGAACAGTTCCCGCCAGTCGTCATAGCGCGCCTGGTTCAAGCCGAGCGCAAACGCCAGCCCCTCATTCGATCCCAGAGACCGAATCAGATTTGCTTTGGCCCGCGTTTTGATCATCTTCAATTCGTCATCCGAAATATCTTCTTTTTTCAGCCGCTCAATCTCCCCGTGGATCGCGTCCGCCACCTCCTGCGTTTTGTGTCCCGGAAGTGGAAAGGCATAAAACGCGAAAAGATGGGGGTACTTATTTCCTGGCAGGCCCGTGAATCCCGCCGAGTCCGAAGCAATCTGCTTATCGCGCACCAGCGCGCGATAGAGGCGCGACGTCCGCCCATTCGACATCAAATCGGCAATCGCGTCGTAAACCTGGTCGTCCGGGCTGCGGTAATCGGGCCGATGGTAGCCTTCGAGATAAAGCGGTTGCGCCTGCTCGTGCAGCACCACGCGCCGCTCCGAATTCTGCGGCGGTTCGGTGGTCGTGAACTCGTCCGGCTTGGGACGTGCCGGAATCCGCGAGAAATATTTCTCGATGACCGGCATCGCTTCCGCCGTTTTCACGTCCCCCACCACCGTCACCACCATGTTCGACGGCACATAATACGTGTCGAAAAACTTCTGCGCGTCCGTCGCCGAAAACGAATTCAAATCCGCCATCCATCCGATCGTCGGCCGGTGATACGGATGCGCCGCAAACGCCTCCTCGGTGAACTGCTCGAGCAGCCGCCCAATCGGATTGCTGTCGGTCCGCATGCGCCGCTCTTCGATCACCACGTTGCGCTCTTTATAAAACTGCCGCATCACTGGATGAATAAAGCGCTCCGACTCCAGGTACGCCCACAGCTAACGAATAGTGATACCCAGTCTCATCCAGATTGGTGAAGGCGTTCATCTCCTCGCCGCCCTCGCCCTCCACGATCTTGCCGAACTCATTGTTGTAGGGCGCCGAAAATTTATCCGCCGCGGCGACGGCGTCCTTCCATGCTTGTTGCAACTGTTTGAGCTTTTCCTCATCGCGCTTCACCGGCTGGTCGCGCTCGGCAATATAGGCCGCATAGGCGTCTTCCACTTTCTGCAGCGCAACCTTTTCGCCCGCGGCGTCGCGCGTCCCGATCGCATCGGTGCCCTTGAACGCCATGTGCTCGAACATGTGCGCCAGGCCGGTCTTGCCCATCGGGTCCTGCACCGACCCCGCGTCCACATGGGTGAAGAACGAAAACACCGGAGCCTCCGGCCGCTCGCACACGATGACCGTCAGTCCGTTGTCGAGCTTCCTGACGATGATGCGTTTTTCGAACGATGCCACGTCTTGGGACATGGCAAGCGAGCAAAGAATCAGAACAACAACAAGACAGAAGACGGAACGGGCCTTCATCCTACCTCCATTGCAGCTGTAAACAGCGGAAAAATCGAAGTTACGTGGGCTGCGTCGTGCTTGTCAAATTGCAGCCGGAGCAAGAGACGTTCGAGCGGTGTCTATGTGAGCAAGGGGAGATCGGACATGAAGTACTCTTTGTGGGTGGCCGTGCTTCTGCTTACGTGGAGTGCACGCTGGCTTCGGGCGCAGGCGGCTCCGGAGGGCACTCCCGAACGGGCAATTCAGGACCTGGTGTTGGCCTCGAAGCCGGAAGAAATCGAAAAGCACCTTCCGGTCCTGATACTCGACGACATCAAAACGCTCGATGCCGAGGACCGCCGTGCTTTCGAGGTCAGCTTGCTGTGGCGCCAATCCATGCCCGGCGAACAATCGGGGCCTGCGATTCCGGAAGACGGACATGCGTTTCTGGTCGCGCAAAACCCGGTCGCGCAAAACAATGACGCGCAGCAACTGGAAGTTCAGCTGACCGACAGCGTGGCCACAGGTGCGGACGCCGTACTGCGCTTTGCCGTCGGAGGGCCGTCGCCCGTTCCGCTGGAAGTCATGGTCTGGATGCGCTTCGAAGAAGGCGAGTGGCGCATCCGGGAACTGGATACGGGCCGCTTTGGAAGGCGCATTCGATTCGACGATCTGGAGTTCGTAGAGCGCTTCCGCAATCGCGAGCAGAAGGCAAACGAAGCTTCGGCGACTTCCACCCTCTACACCTTACATTACGCATTGCAGAGATACGCCGAAACTCGTCCGGATGTCGGGATTCCCGATAATCTGGCGCTTCTCGCGGAGCGGGCTACCAACGACGAGAACAGCAGCGACGAACCAGACTCGGTCGCGTTCTTGAGTACGGAAATGGCGCGTAACGATGGAGAGAGCGGCGGCTACCGGTTCCATTACCAATTGCTGAGCGGCGGACCTCAGGGTGCCTACCAGATTACCGCTCGCCCAGTCGATTTTGCGAGAAGCGGACGGTTCAGCTATCTCATCAACGAGTCGGGAGAGGTCCGCCAGACCGCGGAGAACCGCGACGCAACCAGCGACGATCCGGTGCTCGGGGCGAACGAGCGAGTTTCTGTTCCGGTGGAGTAGGAGCTGAAGAAATACTCACGCGCGCAACCACTCCGGCCCGCGTATGGGGCACAGCCCGGCTTCTTACAGGCCAGCTTCCAATTCGCCAGGGAACCAGTGCCGCGTGCGGTTGCAGAAGCCGCATACCGATAGCATAACGGGCACCTCGACCAGCACACCAACCACGGTCGCGAGCGCTGCGCCTGATCCTGGCCCGAATAGTGCAATCGCAGTCGCGACTGCCAACTCGAAGAAATTGCTCGCGCCAATCAGCGCGCCCGGAGCCGCGACCGAGTGCCGCACTTTGAGGACTCGCATCAGCCCGTAAGCGAGGGTGGAATTGAAGTACACCTGAATCAGAATGGGGATGGCAATCAGCACCACGTGCAGGTAGCGGCCCGTGATGTTGTCCGCCTGGAATGCGAAGATGAAGACCAGCGTGGCCAGCAGTGCGAGGATCGTGACTGGGCTCAGTTTTGGCAGGAAGACTTCTTCGAACCATTGTTTGCCTCGCCGGCCTGTCAGCCATCTGCGAAGCAGGATGCCCGCCGCCAGCGGAATCACAATGAACGCCACCACCGAATAAAGCAGCACGAGAAAGGGAACAGTGAGTGACGAGGCCCCACTCACCAGAAACCGCACAATCGGAGCAAATAGGAACAGCATGATCAGGTCGTTGACCGAAACCTGCACCAGCGTGTAGGCCGGATCGCCGTCCGTCAGGTAGCTCCACACAAACACCATGGCGGTGCAGGGTGCGGCTGCCAGAATGATCGTGCCGGCGATGTATTGATCGGCGTCGGAGGGAGCAATCCACGCACCGAAGACGTGGCGGAAGAAAATCCACGAGATGAGCGCCATCGAGAAGGGTTTCACCAGCCAGTTCACGAACAGCGTTACGAGCATTCCGCGCGGCTTTTGGCCCACCGCGCGAATCGCCGCGAAATCCACCTTCATCATCATCGGGATGATCATCAGCCAGATGAGCACCGCGATCGGGATGTTGACCTGGCTGCCGCGGCCAAATTCCATTCGTCTCAGTGCATCCACCAGCGCCGGCGCATTCTTGCCGAGCGCCAGCCCAATGAGCATGCACAACCCAACCCAAACTGTAAGGTAGCGCTCAAATACGTTGAGCCGCTTGCGGGGAGCAGGGACCGACGTCGCACCTGTGGCCATCAGTACACCTCCATGGTCCAGGCGGGCTGGGCAGATCTATTTACGTCCAATGGCATCCACTTCCTTTTTGAGCGCCAGCCGGTCGAGACTCGCAAGCGGGAGAGAGAGAAACAATCCAATTCGCCGATCGAGTGTGACAAAGGCTGTCCGGAACGCGCGCTCGATCTCGGCAGCGTCTCCTTGCACGGCGGCTGGATCCGGTATTCCCCAGTGGGCCGTCATCGGTTGTCCGGGCCAGACCGGGCAGGTTTCCTTGGCCGCGTTGTCGCACACGGTGAATACAAAGTGCAGCTCGGGAGCACCCGGCCGGGCAAACTCTTCCCAGCTTTTGCTGCGCAGACCCGCGATCGGAATGCGGGCATTTTCGAGTTCTTTAAGCGCTTCCGGCCGGACCGCACCGGTGGGATTGCTGCCGGCACTGTAGGCTGTGAACGTCGGCTTGCCTCGGTGGTTCAGGATGGCTTCGGCCATGATCGAACGCGCCGAATTCCCTGTGCACAAGAACAGAACGTTGTAGTGACTCGCCATGGATGCTCCATCGGAGGTTGAGAACAGCGATCGTCAGTTGCAGCACGTCGGAGCGCAGCATCCCGCCTGGGCCGGCTTCGGCTTCACTGCCCGTACGAAGGCGCTCATGAACTTCTCGTCCACGTGGGAGGCGATTGCATTCACGTCGATCCCCGCCGACGACAGAAATTCGCGCGCGTCGTCAACTTTGTAGATCCTCGTGGGCTCGATCTTGACCTGCTCGAAACCCGCGGAAACCAGTTTCGCGCGATATTCATTTTCGTCCAGCGCGCCCGCGATGCATCCCACCCACAACAGCACGCTCTTCCGAACTTCCGGAGCAATCTCGCCGCGGGTGACCACGTCCGAGACTGCAAACCGCCCGCCCGGCCTCAAAACCCGGAAGGCCTCCCGCAGCACGCGGTCCTTGTCGGCCGAGAGATTGATCACACAGTTCGAGATAATGACGTCCACCGAGTTGTCGGGCAGGGGAATGTTCTCAATCTCGCCCTTCAGGAACTCGACGTTCTCCGCGCCCGCCTTGCGCTTGTTCTCGTTCGCCAGCGCCAGCATTTCATCGGTCATATCCAGCCCATAGGCTTTGCCGGTGGGCCCGACGCGCTTGGCGGAGAGCAGCACGTCAATGCCGCCACCCGAGCCGAGGTCGAGCACCGTCTCTCCCGGATTCAACTGGGCAAGCGCGGTCGGATTCCCGCATCCCAGCGAGGCAAGCATCGCTTCTTCCGGCAGCCCTTGGGTCTGAGAAGTGTCATACAGATTTTGAGTGACCGGATCGCAAGACAGTCCGCTCGCCGACACGCCGCCGCAGCAACTCTTGCCCCCGTTCTTCACTTGCAGTGCCGCATTTCCGTATTTCTCCCTGACCACTTCCTTGATGTCCGTATCTGGCATGTTGACTTCTCCTAGGTACTGATTCGAACTACGTCGTGAGGTTTGAGTGCCTTGTTGCGGGTGCAGCACTCGGCATAGAGAAACTGCAGAATCTCGCGCAGCGCCTCGGTATTCGCGCTGTAGCGCAGGAAGGTGCCCTCGCGCTTCACCAGCACAAGTTCTTCATTTTTCAGTTTGTCGAGGTGGTGAGAAAGGGTTGAGTTCGGGATGTCGAGTTCATCCTGAATCTCGTTGACCACCAGACCATCCGGGTGCGCGGACAGCAGAAGCTGCATGATCCGCAGCCGGGCCTCGTTTCCCATCGCGGAAAACTTGTCGGCGTACTTGGCAGCTTGTTCCTGGACCTTGACGACTACCGGTGCCATATTTCGATAATACCGGAAATATGGATTATGTCAAGAGATGCGTGGGCGCGTACGCAGCCGGTCCTAGCTTTCCCAGACCCATCGCCCGCCCACCATGGTGCGCTCAATCGGAATGTTGATGATGTTGGAGGGATCTTCCTTGAAGACATCCCGCCCGAGCACAACCAGGTCCGCGTACTTGCCCGCCTCAATCGAACCCTTCACGCTTTCTTCGTACGAAGCATACGCTCCATTCATCGTGCCCACGCGAATCGCCTCTTCCAGCGTGATTCGCTGCTGCGGTCCCCACACGTTGCCCTTCGCGTCGGTGCGGGTCACCTCCGACTGCAGGGCCATCATCGGCTCAAATGGCCCGGGCGGGTAATCCGATGCCTGCGTCGGCCGGATTCCAGCGTCGATAAAACTGCGCAGTGCAAACATGTGGTTTACACGCTCCGGTCCATATTCCTTCATCTTCTCGCCGTGGTAATACGCGTACGTCGAGAACGGAGTGGGAATCGCCCCCAGCGCCTTGATCCGAGCAACCAGCGAGTCATTGACGACCGTGCAGTGCTCCAGACGGTAGCGCGGATCCTTGCGTGGCATTTCCTTCTGCAGCCGCTCGTAAACCCGCAGCGTGATGTCGATGGCGACGTCGCCATTGGCGTGCGTTCCCAGTTGCCATCCCGCGGCATGCGCCTTGCGGGCCTGCTGGTAGAGTTCTTCTTCCGGAGTCACCAGGATTCCGAAATCGTCCGGCCGTCCGATGTAAGGCTGCGACAGCCGCGCTGTCCGCTCCGAGATCGACCCGTCGCACACCATCTTCTGCGCACCGACTTTGACCCACTCATCGCCCAGCCCCGTCTTCACTCCCGCCGCCAGCATCTGGTCCATGAAAGCCTGATAGATATGGCAGTAGACGCGCATCGAGAGTTGCCCGGCTTCGCGTGCGTCCTGGTAGGCGCGCAGATCGTCGGGCGTGCCCATGGCATCGGTCACGGACGTGACTCCAGCGCGCGTCATCATCTGTGTGATCAGGCGCACGCCTTCGCGCCGGTCGTCGCGGGTGAAGGTCGATGGGATAATCTTCTCGAAGGTCTCTTTGCCGTGCTCGCGCACGTGTCCAGTCAAGCGACCCGTTGCCGGATCGCGATCATACTTTCCGCCCGGAGGATCGGGAGTCTTGTCGTCAATCTTTGCCAGTATGATGGCCTGCGAATTTACCCACGCCGTGTGCCCACCGCGATGCTCCACGAGTACGGGATGATCGGGCAGGGCGGCATCCAACTCCTCGCGCGTGAGCGGGCGGCCTTCCGCGGTCTTGGTATCGTCATACTTGAAGCCCAATACCCACTGACCGGGCGGCGTCTTCGCGGCGCGCTCGCGCAGAGCTTTGAGGATCTCGGCAATCGAACGCAGATCGCAGTCCACCATTCGGAGATGCGACAAGCCGGCCTCGGCCGGATGCGAGTGCGCATCAATGAATCCCGGCAGCACGGTTTTCCCGCCCAGGTCGACCTTCTTGGCGCTGCCGGACGCCAGTGCCAGCACTTCGTCGTTCGATCCGATCGCCAAGAACCGCCCGCCCGAAATCGCGACCGCTTGGGCGCGCGGCTGCCGCGCATTCACCGTCCAGAAATTTCCGCTGTACAGAATGAGCTCGGGTTCCGTGCGCTCGATGGCAAACAGTGCCTGAGCGCCCACCGCGCCCAATCCGTAGAGAAACGTGCGACGGGAAGAAGGCATCAAAACTCCTTTATTACGCTCTTTCCTTCGTGTACCTTCGTGCCCTTGGTGGTTTCCGCTTTTTATCAACCGCAGCGCACGCGAAGGAGATTGGAATGCGGAGAAACTATACTAGACGCCGCCGTGGATGTGTTGCAGTCTGGTCACCAGCAACCAGAAACGAGCACCCAGCAACTACCCATGCCGACCTCCACCATAGTCGAAGTCGCCGGCCGCAAGCTCAAGCTCTCCAACCTGGAGAAAATTCTCTATCCCGCCGCCGGATTCACCAAGGGACAGATGCTCGACTTCTACGTCCGTATCGCACCGGTGCTCGTCCCTCATCTTGCCGGTCGCCCGCTCACCATGAAGCGTTATCCCGAAGGAGTGGACCAGGAATTCTTCTTCGAGAAGAACGCGCCTATGCATCGGCCTGACTGGGTGAAGACTGCTCCCATCTGGAGCGGGAGCAACCGCCGCACCATCCACTTCATTCTCGCCAACGATCTCGCGACGCTGGTATGGATCGCCAACCTCGCCTCCATCGAACTGCATCCATCCCTCTCGCTCGCCGCCCAGATCGCAACGCCCACCATGATCGTCTTCGATCTCGATCCCGGGCCTCCCGCCAACATTATTCAATGTGCGCAGGTTGGCCTCTGGGTGCGTGACATCTTCGCCCACTTCAGCCTGCAGAGTTTTCCCAAGACCTCCGGCTCGAAAGGCCTGCAGGTCTACGTTCCGTTGAACACGCCAACCAGCTACGGCCAGACCAAGCCCTTCGCCCACGCCGTGGCGCGCCTGCTCGAACACGAGCATCCCCACCTGGTCGTCTCTGACATGAAGAAGGCGGTGCGAACCAACAAAGTCTTCGTCGACTGGAGCCAGAACGACGAGCATAAAACCACGATTTCGATCTACTCGCTCCGCGCCCGCGAGCGTCCCACCGTTTCCACGCCGGTCACGTGGGACGAGGTTGAGAGCGCGCTCAGGAAGAAAGATCCGCAACGCCTCGTCTTCGAAAGCAAAGACGTTCTCTCTCGCGTCGATCAGATGGGCGACTTGTTCGGGCCCGTGCTCACCCTGAAGCAGAAGCTCCCGCAACTTGCCGGCCTGGCCGCAAGCTCCGAACCGGAGGAGAGCATCACCCTCGCCGCACAAGCCGATCGTCCGCGTCCGAAGAGGAAAGCCGCAGCGCGCCAGCGACGCAAGGTATAATCCCGGTTTTGTGTAGGGCGGACACTCTTGTCCGCCCGCTGCGGGAAGCGCATTCGGCCCCAGTTAGGACGGAATCCGGTCCCGGTGCGGGCGAGACGTCCGCACGACAGCCGGCTGGGAGCCGGCGCTACAAAACCATATGGCGCAACTCTACGTCGGCACCTCCGGATGGGCCTACCCAAGCTGGAAGCCCGACTTCTACCCCGAGAAACTCGCGCAGAAGAAATTCCTCAGTTTCTATGCCTCCAAGCTGAATGCCGTCGAGGTCAACTACACGTTCCGACAGTTAGTGAAAGAGACTACCGTTCTCAACTGGCTCGTCGAAACGCCCGAGCATTTCCGCTTCACCATCAAAGCGCACCAGGTGCTGACTCACATCAAACGCCTCAAGTCCGCCGATGAATTCCTGAAGCGTTTTCTAGGCACGCTCGAAGCGCTGGAGCGCGCGAAGCGTCTCGGCCCGCTGCTCTTCCAGCTTCCGCCCAATTTCAAGGCAGACCAGGCGACACTGGCGGAGTTTCTCAGCAGCCTGCCCCGCGCTGTGCGCGCAGCCTTCGAATTCCGTCACGACTCCTGGCTCACTGACGCGACCTGGTCAACGCTGCACGAGCGCAACATCGCACTATGCGTAGCCGAGACCGAAGAGCGCAACACGCCCGACGTGGTCACCGCCGACTACGCCTACTACCGCTACCGCAAGCCCACCTACACCGCCGACGAACGCAAAGCGATGGTCGCCCGCATCCAGGAACACCTCGTCGCCGGACGCGATGTCTTCGCCTACTTCAAGCACGAAGAAACGCCGGAAGGGGTGCTGTATGCGGTGGACCTGCTCCAGGCCGGCGGCGCATCCAAAAGCTGACGCCCGTCACTACGTGTGGGGTATTCCTGGACTGCGGCTGTTAGTCGCTGTAATGTTCTGTCAACAGCCGTTATGTATCTGCTGGCGTGTTCACATTTGGAATGGGTTATGTTAGTTGCAGCAAGATTTTCTGGCAGGATACAGTCTTTTAACCGAAAACAATTTGAGTTACACTTTCCTCGCCCGCGCAGAGCTGCGTTCTTGAAGAAAAGCTGGCTCGAGGAGATCCTCCCGTGATCAACGTTAATCAATCGATTGGGGACATTAGCCTGAACACACGCTTGGTAGAAGCAACTCCACTGATCCTCCTTCTGTGCGTCGTACTGGCCGGTTGCGGGGGAGGGTCTGCGAGTGGCGGTAACGTCCAACCACCTCCTCCGGGATTCACTACGATCGATGCCCCGGGGGCGGGCTTTGTCACATTCTTGGGCACGAACGCGCAGGACATTAACGCGGGCGGCGAGATCGCCGGATTCTTTACCGACAGCAACAACAATTCGCATGGCTTCCTGCGAACCTCGGCAGGCGTACTGACGGTGTTTGATGCTCCCGGAGCCGGAACCTTTGACAGCCAGGGTACCGGCTCTCAGGCCATCAACGCCTCCGGAGATATTGTCGGAACCTACGTGGATGGTCAATTCATCTCCCACGGTTACATCCGCTCACACGACGGGAGCTTCACAACTTTCGATGTGCCCGGCGCGTATTCCACGGTCCCTGTGAGCATGAACGACGCAGGTGTCATCACCGGCCAATTCCTCGACACCAACAACTTCGCCCACGGTTTTGTACGGGCGGCCGACGGCACGTTCTCGACGTTTGACGTGCCCGGCGCAGTCAACAGTTCGTTTTCGGGCACGATCCCCAGCCACCTCAACGCAGGTGGAATAGTCGTCGGAACGTTCAGCGACACGAGCTTTGTTTTTCATGGTTTTCTGCGGGGCGTTGACGGAACGTTGACTACCTTCGATGCACCAGGCGCGGGCGCCGGTCTCGCCGAGGGCACGCAAGCGGCCGGCATCAACGCGAACGGCGCGATCATTGGCACGATCTTTGCAGCGGGCGCAAGCCACAGTTTCTTGCGTGCTGCCGACGGCACTTATACGGTCTTCGATCCACCAGGCGCAGGCAGCAAGGGTTCGACCGCGACTGGAATCAATGCAGGTGGTTCCATCGTCGGACTGTATACCGACTCGAGTCTAGCGGTGCACGGCTATCTGCGCGCTCCGGATGGCACATTTACAAGCATCGATGATCCCAAGGTTCCGCAAAGTGTCGATTACTTAGGCACGAATCCTGTTCACATCAATGATGGCGGGGCCATTGTCGGGATTTTCTTCGACAGTCTTCGCGCCAGACATGGCTTTGTCAGACAGTGAGCACGGCTGCACACGGGAGTCGAGTGGTGACTGGGATCCTAGGGCCCCTGCCCCTGTTGTGAGGTGATGCCTTCATTGGAGGCCGTCATCCAAGCCGCTTTGGTAAAGGCATCGATACGACCCGACGAGCCTGCTCAGGGTCCCACCACGCTCGTCAGTTTGTTGTCAACACCCCGCACCGTACACACCACCTGGCCCGTGCCCAGGGGTGCACACGAGGGCGAACGAACCCCGGTTCCGCCGATCTTGGCCCATCCCGTCCAGGTCGATCCGTTGTAGACGTCAGCATAAAACGCGTTGTCGACCGCAATGACGCCGCAGACCAACTGTCCCGCCGCCTGGGAGGTGCAACCGGCATTGTCGTTGACGTTGCCACCCAGCCCGGCATAGGCATTCCACCCGCCAATCACCCATGCCCCCCCGTTGAAAAGAGCGCCGTAGATCCCTGAGGCAAAGCCTTTCGCGAAGCACACCACTTTCCCGCCCGAGTTCATGGATGTGCAATCGGGCCCGCCGCCGGCCACGCCGCCAACGCTCAGAAAGCCGGCCCATGCGCCACCTGAAAAGCGATTCACCAGAGTGGCACTTCCGGTACTGAAAACGGCGCAGATCACACCACTGGCATTGTCCGTCGTGCAGCTGGGCGCAGAGACGGCAGAGGTCGCAAGGTTCGCCAGGGCGCTCCAGGAAGTGCCATTGTAGACTGACCACGCCAAGCCGCCCGTTGCGTTTCGGGCAACGCACAGTACTTCTCCGGCCGTCCCTTCCGCACAGCTGGGCGCCGAGTAGAGAGCCCCTTTAATCTTCACCGGTGTGCTCCAAATCCCGCCGCTCAGGATCGTCACCTGCAAGTTGCCATTGGTCGCGGTCGCGGCGCAGATCACTTTGCCGGCGCCGTCGCGGGTACAACTAACGTCGGAACTGACGGCCCCAGCCAGGCTCGTCCACTTTCCCCACGCCGTCCCGTTGAACTGGTTCACCATGATGGTGGACTTCGCGCTCCGCACCGCACAAGCGACCTGGCCCGTCGAGACTTGGGCGCAAGACGGAGTGCCGATTGCAGTGCCCGCGCCAGTCGTTACGAAACTTCCCCACGTGGCCCAGGCCGCCGGAGCGAGCGCCAGGCACGCCGGCAAAAGGAGCAGGCACACTACAATTCGCTTCATGTGGATTCCTCCCAGATCGTCTTTCTGAAACCCCACTTACGGAGAGAGCGCTGCCGCTGGGCGGCGTCGCGTGGTGTTTCTCTCGTTGCTATGAATGCGGGGGGAGCAACGGATTGGACCAAAAGTTTATTGGCTTCTCCGGCCAGAGTCAACGAGAATGAAGGACCAGCGCGATGCGGCGAAAGAGAAAACTTTTGCGCATCCCGCGCGGTACTTTCCAGGCTCGACTTTGCATCTCATACTGATTCCATGGCCTCCGACGCCAATGCCGGGATCCTCTCCGCCTTCTTCGACTACCTGCGGGTGGAACGCGGGTCAGCCAAGCTGACGATCGCGGCCTACACCAGTGACCTGGCTCAATTCGCGGAATTTCTCGAGCAGCGGCGGCAACTGCTGACGAACGCTCGTCGCGAAGACGTGCGCAACTTCCTCCAGGAATTGTTCTCCAACTCCCTCGACGGCCGTTCCGTGGGAAGAAAGCTCTCCGCCATCCGCCACCTTTATCGGTACCTGCTGCTCGACGGAAAAATCGAGAAAGATCCGACCCTCAACATTGACTCTCCGAAACAGTGGAAGGTGCTGCCCAAGTCACTCAGCCGCGACGAAGTGGAGGCCACGCTGGCAGCCACCCAGCCGCGCAACGACACGGCGCGTTCGCAGGCCCTGGCCCTGCGCGACCGCGCCATGCTGGAACTGCTCTATGCTGGCGGCGTGCGCGTCTCCGAAGTCGCCGATGCGCGGCTGGAAGACTTGAAGCTCGACATGGGATACATCCTGGTGCGCGGCAAAGGCGACAAGGAACGGATGGTTCCGCTTGGCGTTCCGGCCCAGCTAGCCTTGCAGCAATACTTAAAGGAGGGCAGGGGAGTGCTCGCCCGAAAACGTAGCTCGCCTCTGTTGTTTCTCGGCACGGGTGCACGACGTCTGACGCGCCAGCGCGTGTGGCAACTGGTGGGCAAAGCATCGCTCGCCTCCGGACGCCACGCCAGCCCGCACATGCTGCGCCACTCCTGTGCCACGCACATGGTCGAGAACGGAGCCGATCTGCGCACGGTGCAGACCATCCTGGGGCACGCCGACATTTCGACCACACAGATTTATACGCACGTTGCGCTGGATCGCCTAAAGAGCGTGTACGCGAAACATCATCCCAGGGCAAAGGCAAAAGCATGAGTTCACGACCTAGCGCCGCCGCGGAGGCTGTCGTGGGGGCGACCCGCCCCCACCCGCCAGGGCAACCTGGTGAACTGCCGTTCGCCAAGCAGGGCCACATTGTGAAACACAGTCAGCGCACCACCGTCGAGCGCGCCATCGACGAATTCCTCCACCATCTCGGCGCGCGCAACGCCTCTGCGCACACCATCAAGGCCTACACCGGTGATCTCGATGCGTTCGCCGCCTATGCAGGCTCGCGGGAGTGGAAGGCGATCGACCACATCGCCATTCGCGGTTTTCTCTCCCATCTCTACGACAAGGGGCTCAGCAAGACGTCCGTCGCCCGCGCACTCGCGGCCGTTCGATCGCTCTATCGCTGGCTGGCGCAGGAAGGCGTGGTCGAGCAGAATCCCGCCAAGCTAGTGTCCACGCCCCGGCTGCCCAAGAAACTCCCGCGCGTTCCCACCATCGAAGAACTCAATTCCGTGCTCGACGGCAAAATGCCCGACGTCGCTTCCTTCCCCGAGCGCGATCGCCTGATGCTCGAACTGCTCTATGGCTGCGGCATCCGCAACTCGGAACTCGTCGGCATCAACCTCGAAGACATCCGCGCCAGCAATGAGGCCATCCTGATTCGCGGCAAGGGGAAGAAGGAGCGCTACGTCCCGTTCGGTGGATCGGCGCGCGTGGCACTCGCCGCCTACTTGCCATGGCGGCAAAAACTGCTGGCCACGTTGAAGAAAACCACCTCCGGCTTGCTCGTCAACCAGCGCGCCGGCCGGCTCACCACCCGCAGCGTCGGACGCATCGTCAAGCGCATCGCCGTGGCCAAAGGCCTTTCCCCCGACGTGCATCCCCACACCCTACGCCACGCCTTCGGCACCCACATGCTTGAAGAAGGCGCCGACCTGCGCGCCATCCAGGAACTGCTGGGCCACGAGCGTCTGGCCACCACCCAGCGCTACACCCAGCTCTCCGTCAAGCACATGATGGACGTCTACGACCAAACCCATCCCCGGGCGAAGTGAGCATGAATGGGAACGATTTTGGCCTCGGAAAAGTCAGGTCGCGCGACCTCAGCGGCTGAAGCCGCACTCAAAACAATGCAGTGACCGCAGCGCTGAAGCGCTGCGCCACCCAAGATCAGGTGCAACATCAACTTTTTCCGCAGCCTGTAAAGCCGCTGCGCCACCCTGTGATGCGTTCATCACTTGGGCAAGCTTTGGAGGAATTCTTCGAGCACGCGGTTGAATTTCTCCGGGTCATCGACGAACCGCGTCCGCCCTAGCCAAGAACGTTATTGTGCGCCGCTCTTGTGATAGTTGGGGTAAGGGGGATGTTGAGGCTCCGGCGGAGGTGGGTACTTCTTCAGCAGGTCCATCACCACCTCGACTGCCTTTTCCAGTTGCGGATCGTGTCCCCCGCGCACCGCCTTCGGATCGTACTCCACCTCGACATCGGGTGGGACGCCGTGATTCTCCACATCCCACGCACCATTGGTGTTGTAGAAGGCGAGGTCTGGCGTGCCGGCAAAGCCGCCATCGAGTAAGTCGCCGGGATTGGTGTAATGGCCAACCAGGCCGCCCCAGGTGCGCTTGCCGACCAGCGGACCAATGCCCGTCTTGCGAAACATCCAGGGCAGAGCGTCGCCGCCGGAGCCCGCCATTTCGTTAATGACCATCACCTTGGGGCCAAAGATCGCCTCGAGAGGAGTGGTGATGTCTTTGCCTTCGCGCATCGACCAGTAACTGAGCAGCGGTCGCCGCAGATAATCGATGATGTAGTCGGCAATGTCGCCGCCGCCGTTGTAGCGCTCGTCGATAATTGCCGCTTCCTTGCCGACCTGGGCAAAGTAGTAGCGGTTGAAGTTGGTATAGCCGCCCGCGTAGGTGTCGGGCAAGTAGACATAGGCGACACGACCGCCGGTCAGTTCGTCGACTTTGCGGCGGTTGTCTTCGATCCAGGCATAGTTGCGAAGCCCGGTTTCGTCAGCGACCGGAACGACCGTGACCTCGCGCGAGCCGCTGCCGTCAGGCTTGGCGCCGACTTTCAGCACGACCTGCTGGCCGGCGGTCTCCGCGAAGTAGCTGTAAACGTCGCGGGGTGGGCGCACGTCGCGGCCATTTACCGCCAGCAGATACTCGCCGGTCTTCACATTCACTCCCGGCTGCGTAAGCGGAGCAAGCAGCTTGGGGTTCCAATTTTCTCCGTTGTAAATGTGGGCGAAGCGGTAGCGGCCGCTGTCGATGACATAGTCCGCACCCAGCAGTCCGGTCTTGACGCTCTTGGGTTCGGGTGCGTCGCCGCCACCGACAAACATGTGGCCGACGGTAATATCGCCTAACATCTCGGTGAGCAGGTAATTCAGGTCATCGCGGCTGGCGAGATTGTCCAGGTAAGGCTCGTACTTCTTTCTTGCCCCTTCGAGGTTGAGCCCATGCAGGCCGGGATCGTAGAAGAAGTCGCGCTCGTCGCGCCACACCTGTTGATACATGTGCTTCCACTCGACCAGGGGATCGGCAAAGACCTCCATGGAGTCGAGTTTCAGCGGTCCGCCCTGGCCGGGCTGCGGAGGTCCTTCCGCGGGTTTCGCAGCGGGCGCAATGAACCACTGGGCCTGCTTGGCGTAGAGCATTTTTTCGCCGTTGAAGGAGAGATCGAAGCGGGTCACGCCGTCAAGAATCTGTTCGGTTTTGCGTGTCTTCAGCTCAAACTTGTGCACCTTTACGGTCGGACCGAACTCGTCGGAATCAATGGGATCGACCGCAGGTCCTTCGCCCAGGAACAGGACGCCCGCCTTTCCCGCAAACAACCCGTAGTAGTTCCGCGGCGGAATGGGCAGAGCGAGAATGCGCTGGCTGATGTTTTCCAGATTAATCTCGACCGTCACCGGTTTCTCTTCTTTGGCTTTTTCTTTGTCCTTGTCCGCGTCCTTGTCCTTGCTCTTATCTTTCTCTGACTTCTTGTCTGCGTCGGCCTTCTCAGCTTCTTTGCCTTTTTCCTCGTCGCTCTCCGGAGCCAGGGGCGAGGCTTCGTCCTTCTTGAGCACCATGACGTAAACGCTGCGGGTCACGGGGTGTTGCAGGCCGGTCATATCGAGCCAGCCGGTATTCAAAGCGGTGTCGGTGCTGGCGGTGAAGTACAGATATTTTCCTTCCTTGTCGAAGGCGACAAAGAGAGCGTCACTCATGCCGTCGGTCAGTTGGTAGCTCTTCGCCTGCTCCAGCGAGTAGGCAAACACGGCGTGCAGATGGCTCCGGAGTTGCCTGGTGTACGCGATCCAACGGCTGTCCGGGGACCAGGCTGTTTGCAGGCCGTGGTTGGGATCGGTGTACATGTCGGTATCGACGCGCACGGGAGTCTTTTTCTCAACGTCCACGCACCAGACATTCAGGCGCTTGTCGGTGTAGGCGATTTTCTTCGAGTCGGGCGACCATTTGGGCGAGTAATAAAAAGTCGAAGGTTTACCCAGATCGATCTTGCGGACTTCGCCCAGGCCGCTCTGGTCGCGGATGTGCAGCGCGTATTCGCCCGACTCATCGGAAAAGTAGGCAATCGATTTTCCGTCGGGCGACCATGCGGGATCCCGCTCAACTGCGTCGGTGGTGTTGGTCAGGTTGCGGATGTCGCCCTTTTCGGCGGGCACGGTCAGAATCTCGCCGCGCACGCCGAACGCGGCGCGGGCGCCGGTCGGGGAAATCACCCAGGACCCGATGCGCTTGGGCTCAATTTTCTGGAAGTGGGGCCGCACTTCGGCGAGATCGCCGACGGGATGAATGTCGAGGGTTTGATCGCTTCCTGAGGTGAGATCCAGCAGGTGGAGCGTGCCAAACTGCTCGTAGATGATGGCATCGGGCGCGGCGGCGGCCGACTTGATATCAAGGCCGTCGTTCTGGACGATTTGCTTCACCTGTTGGGATTTCAAATCGTAGGAGACAAGAGTCACCGCTCCGTTACGGTCGGATAGGAAATAAATGGTGTCGCCGACCCACATGGGATTGAAATCGTTGGAATTGTCGCGGGGAATGGTCGCTTGGGTGCTCGAGTCGGCAAGGCTGGCAATCCAGATCGGCTTCGTTTGTCCGCCACGGTAGCGCTTCCAGGCGCGTTGCCACTGGACGTTCGGGACATAGGCGATGCGAGCTCCGTCAGGAGAGAAGGAACCTTCGGAGGCTCGGGCCAAGGGCACCTGCGTTGCGAAGCCGCCTTCGACAGGGACGGTAAAGAGCTGGACGACTCCGCTGGCAAATGCCGTGCGCGCCGAACTGAACACGACGCGCTTGCCGTCGGGCGTCCATCCTGCAACGTCTCCGTCGGCCGGGTGATAGGTTAGTTGCCGCGGTTCGCCGCCGGCAGCGGGTACCACGTACACGCTGCGGGTGCCGTCGTAGTTGCCGGTGAAGGCGATGAGCGAGCCGTCGGGCGAGAACGTGGGATTGCCTTCGTGGCCGCCGCTGGTCAGGCGGCGAAGGTTGCTGCCGTCGCGGTTCGCAGTCCAGATGCTACCCGCGTAGCTGAACGCGATTTGCGTCTTGCTGATCGAAGGGTCGCGCAAGAGCAGAGGTTTTTGCGCTTGGGCACGCACCGGGCCTAATGCGCCCGCGACGAACAGCGCCATTGCGGCGCACGTCCGCAAGAGACGCCGCGTCTTGTTCACACTCGCTTCGTCGATCAGCATGGTCGCGCTCCTATGGCCATGTGGATTTCCATGACCGCATGGTTGATTTCCAACGAATTCGGGGTTGGAGTACTCAGTAATCCTTGTCCCCGTCCGACGAAAGATTCTGTTGGGTTCGGCGTGGATTCTACACCAACCCGTTTTCCCTGTGCGTCGCCGGTCTGCTTGAGGGATGAGGGCGATACGCTCCGCTCCAGTCCAGCCCCTCCTTATCCTTGCGTCCGCCTCGCCTGCCATGAGATATTACCCCGTCCTCTACCTTGAACAATCGAACGGTGTCATGATTCGCTTTCTTCCCCGCGATACCAAGTTTTTTGACCTCTTTGCCGAGCTGTCTACAGCCATGAATGAAGGGGCGCGCCTGCTGCGCAGCATCCTGGAAGATCCCTACGACCTCGAGAAGCGGGTCGGCCAGGTGCAGGACATCGAGCACCGCGGCGACAAGGCCACCCACGCCATTATCAGCAAGCTGAACACGACCTTCATTACGCCCTTTGACCGCGAGGATATTCACCGCCTCGCCTCTTCGCTCGACGACGTTCTGGACTTCGTAAATTCCGCTGCTACCCGCCTCGTCATGTACAAGATCCTGCAGCCTCCGGTGGCCGCCGCAGAGTTGGCGGGAATCATTGTGTTGCAGAGCGAGGAACTGGCGCGCGGCGTTTCGCTGCTCGAAAAAAACAACGGCGTCCTCAAGCACTGTGACGAGGTCAATCGCCTCGAGGACGAGGCCGATCAAGTGAGCCGCAAGGCCATCGGAGCGCTGTTCGAGCACGAAAAAGATCCCATCCAGCTCATCAAGATGAAGGAACTTTATGAGGTTCTGGAAACCGCAACCGACAAGGCCGAAGACGCCGCCAACGTGCTGGAAGCGATCGTTCTCAAGAGCGCATAAGTTCCGCCATACTCCCATGCCCCTGCCAACACCAAGGAGCGAGTCCAGGTGAACCCGGAAGTCGTCCTCGTCGTCATCACCATCCTGGTCGCCCTGATTTTCGATTTCCTCAATGGATTTCACGATGCCGCCAACAGCATCGCGACTGTGGTCTCGACCCGCGTACTTTCTCCCAAGCTGGCCGTTGTCTGGGCCGCGGTATTCAATTTTCTGGCTGCTTTTATCCTCGGTACCGCTGTCGCCAAAACGATTGGCCGCGGGATGATTCACCTGGACCACGTTGACCAGTACGTTGTTCTAGGTGGTCTGTTCGGGGCGATCGTGTGGGATCTGCTCACCTGGTGGTGGGGGCTGCCCACCTCCTCTTCGCATGCCCTGATCGGTGGCTACGCGGGCGCCGCCATGATGCACGCCGTTGTGCATTCCGGCTGGCGTTCGGCCCCTTCCGTCATCATCGCCGGCGGTTGGTATAAGACCCTGATCTTCATCGTGGTCGCACCCATTATGGGGGTGGTGCTGGGGCTGGGGTTTATGACCGCCATGCATTGGCTGCTGCGATACAAGGCTCCCCAGCAGGTGGATACCTGGTTTCGCAAGCTGCAACTGCTCTCTGCCGCCTGCTACAGCCTCGGCCACGGCGGCAACGATGCGCAGAAAACCATGGGCATCATCGCCGGCGCCCTCTACACCGCCGGTTTCATGAGCAAGGAAGATATGCTCGCCAATTGGGGACACCTGCATTGGCCCATCATCCTCTCTGCCCACGCCGCCATTGCCGCAGGAACCTATTTCGGGGGCTGGCGCATCGTCCACACCATGGGCCAGAAAATTACCAAGCTCAAGCCGGTCGGTGGCTTTTGTGCCGAAAGCGCCGGCGCGATCACCTTGTTCGGCACCGCACTCGCCGGCATTCCCGTTTCCACCACCCACACCATTACCGGGGCCATCGTCGGGGTCGGGTCCGTTCAGCGTTTCTCCGCTGTGCGTTGGGGCGTGGCCACCCGCATTGTCTGGGCCTGGATTGTGACCATCCCGGCCTCGGCCCTCATGGCCGGTGCCACCTACTGGCTAATCCATCTGTTCCAGCACTAGCAGGCTACGGAAGACTCGATCTCGCGCTTGATCTTGGGTGGCGCAGCGCTTCAACAGGTTGCGGAAAAACCCTGATTCGCGCGGGCGTTGGGAAGGGCACGACTTCAGTCGTGCCGTTAAGTGTTGAAAATGTGCGCTTTAGCGCCTGGGGTGTGCTTTGTTGCTGCGCGAGATGCTTTTTCAGCAGCCAGCCAGGTTGGCAGTAACTCGTTTCCTCCGTTTCAGTTATCGAAGACTGTACGTCTATCTGTATACGTACAATGTCAACAGTACAATGTTCCACGTGGAACATATCTCGCAATTCTTGCACAGCCAGTCCACCCTCATTACGTCAGTAACTTTGCGCCGACCGGTGCTTGGGACCACCATGTATGCAGGGTCCCCTTCGCGTCGGGACGCAGCGCTCGAGACCATGAGTAAAGTCAACAAGGAACTTGTTCTGTTGCTGTCGCTGTTGCTGATTGCGGCGACGCTGCAGTATTTCGCCGAGTCGCTGCCCATGGCGCTCTGTTTCTATTTCCTGCCCGCGCTCTACTCGGCTTATCACTTCGGACGTCGGCACGCGACCCTGACCGCTTTCGCTTGCGTTGTCCTGGTCATCCTGCTGAATTTCCTCACCAACATGGTGCCCGCGCACCGCGCCCTGGTGCTGCCGCAGGAAAGGCTTTTCAACTTTGCCATCTGGGGGGGCATCCTCACCGTCACCAGTTACGGAATGGGCACGCTCTATGAGCGTAAGCAGGCCATGACCAACGACATCCGCGACAGCTTCAGCGGCCTGCTGGTGGTGCTGCAACATTTCATCGAAAACGAAAAATACAGCCAGGGGGAGAATCAGCGGGTCTTGCACCTCGCCATCCAGATTGCCGACGCGTTGGGCCTCGGTTCCGACCGCATCGAGCTGATGCGTTCCGCAATCCTGCTGCGCGACATGAGCAAGCTGGGCATCAGCAACGACATGCTGTACAAGGCCGCGGACATGAATCGAGACGAGATCGTCGAGAGTTTCCGCAAGCGCCGGGCCCCCGATCCGCGGGCCCAGGCCATGAGCGGCTCCTTGCGGCGGGTCATTCCCATCATCGTCGCCGAGCAGATTGTGACGGAGCAGGGAGCGCGCACGGTCAACGTGCCGATCGAGGCGCACATTCTGGCCGTGGCCGGCGCCTATCAGAGACTGACCAGCAGCGGCCACGCAGGCCACCCGCTTTCACCAAAACAGGCAGAGGACGAGATCATTGCGGGGGCGGGCGGGAAATTCCACAGCGGCGTGGTGGACGCGTTTAAGAAGACGTTCGAGGAGCGGGCGCGGGGAGCCAGTGCCGGCGCGTAGTACAGAACACTGGAATCATCTACTGGCCGAAATCTCCGCACTCTGCTGATTGTTCTCCGTCCGGCGCAGTTCCTCCCACATTTCGACCACAGTCGATTTCAACTTCGCGGTCAATTGCTCATACTCGGCTTCGCTCGCCGCGCTCGCGGGAGGCGGCTGAATCGGCTTTCCGAATACCAGTCGCAGATCGTTGAACTTTGGAAATTTCTTGTGGCGCGGCCAAGCTTCGTAGAACCCTTCAATCGCGATGGGCACGATCGGCGCCTGCTCATGAATCGAAAGAATGGCCGCGCCTCTGCGGAAGATGGTCGGGTTGCCGTTGTTCGTGCGCTCGCCTTCGGGATACAAAATCAGAATGCGTCGTTGGCTTAGCCCATAGGCGCCCGCGCGCATGGCCGGCACCAGGTTGGCATCCGGGTCGAGCACCACGACCCGCAGCCAGCGCGCCAGGCGCCGCATAAAGCCTTCGCCAAAAATATCGCTGGTTCCGAGCGCGAACGTGTCCCGGAACACGCGCCAGGGAAGCACAGCCGCCATCAGGATATCAAGGTAACTCTGGTGATTCGAGCAGAGCAGGTAGGGGCCCTTCTCCGGAAGATTGTCCAGTCCGCGCATCTTGAAATGAAACCGGTCGAGCGCAAACAGATAAATCAGCCGTCCCATCGTGAAGAAAACAATTTCCGCAAACAGATTGTGGTGGGCCAGTGCCAGCACTTCGGGATCGGTCACGGGCTCGCTCAAGATCGCGGACCATGCCGGCGCCGGCGCCGCCTTCGCTCCGCCCTCGCCCTGCTCAGCACTCGCCAGCACCGCATCGACCAAGTCGCGCACAGTATAGATTTCGCCCAGTTGCGCTTCGGGCACGTCGCCGCCCAGTTGCTGTTCGAGCGCGGTCAGCAACTCGACCCGCTGCATGGAATCGAGGCCCAGATCCAGTTCCAGGTTGTGGTCCGGACGGATCGCGGCAACCTGGTTACGCGCCGCCTCGCGCACAATGGCGAGCGCCCGCTTCACATCGTCGCGCTCGATCCATACCTGCTCTTCGACGGTCAGGGGCTTCTCGGCGCCGACCTCCGCTTCGCCGGTGCCCGTTTTCTGAAGGTCCCGAACCTTCTTCTCGATCTGGAAGCGTTTCAGCTTGCGGGTTGTGGTGCGCGGCAAGTCCTCCTGCCAGATGTCATAGCTTCCCAGACGTTTGGTGGAAGCAATCTTGTGCGAGAGCGCCTGAATCTCGAAACGGATGGCCTCTTTGGAATTGACGATCTTGCGCTCGCGCAGCAGTTCGAAGTTCGGCACGATGACCCCATGCAGCCGCTCGGAGGTGGAATCACCCGGCCGCGCTTCCAGCGCCATCACGTAGAGTTCCTTCACCAGCGGTGATTTCTGGTAGTGCGCCTCAACTTCTTCGGGGTAGACGTTCTTGCCGTTGGCGAGCACGATGACTTCCTTGCGCCGCCCGGTGATGAACAGGTTTCCGCCGGCGTCGAAATAGCCGAGGTCGCCGGTGAAGAGCCAGCCGTCGCGCAGCACTTCGGCAGTCGCCTCGGGGCGATTCCAATAGCCCTTCATCACGATCGCCCCGCGGATCGTAATCTCTCCCGCCGCCGGTCCGCCGTCTTCCACCGGCTGAGGATCGACAATTTTTGCCTCGACGCCGGGCAACGGTGGCCCGACGGACCCGATCACCATGTGGCCGGGGAGATTCACGAAGGCGCCGCCGCTGGTTTCGGTCAGCCCATAGGCGTTGAGGACGTCGATTCCGAAGGAATAAAAATCGCGTGCGATGCTGGTATCAAAGCGCGAGCCGCCCGTGACCAGGTAACGCATGCGCTTGCCGAGCGTCGCATGGATCTTGCCGAAGAATATCCGGCCCGCGTTGATGCTCATGCGCCGGAGCCCACGGTTCAGCGCCATCAGTGTGCGCACCAGCGACAACGTGAACTTGCCGCGTTTGTTGAGTTCTTTGAAAATCTTTTCGTGAATCAGGTAGAAGAATTGCGGCACCACGCAGAACACGGTGATGTCGCGCTCCTGCAGGGCTCGCAGCAACTCGGTCGTGTTCAGCGTCTCCAGGTACACCACGCGCGCGCCGTTCAACAGCGGCAGAAACAGATTCGCCATCTGCGCCAGCACGTGAAACATGGGCAAGATGCCGAGCAGGGCATCGCTGGGTCCGATCGAGATCACGCCAAAGACGGAATTTGCTTCCCCGACGAGGTTGGCGTGCGTCAGCATCACGCCCTTGGGATCGGCCGTCGTGCCGGAGGTGTAGAGCAACGCAGCCAGGTCATCCGGGGAGGGAGACGCGGGAGTAAAACCTTGGCTGCCGGCCGCGAAAATCGCGTCGAGATCGGAAGCGAAAGTTGGTTTATAGACCTGGGTGCCCCACTCATCGCGTTCTGTGCGATGAGTGGGACTGGTCGATTGCTCGGCAACGGCCGATGTCATCACCAATCCGACGTTGAGCCCCGCGACGGCTTCGGCCGCTACCGGTAGGTGCTTCGCATCGCAGAAGAGCAGGGCGGCGCCACTGTCGTTGAGCAACGATGATTTATTCGCGGCGGTGAATAGAATTTCGGGGCGATTTTCCGGAACCGCGTTGCCGTTTCCGGAACGGTTTTTGTCTCCGCACCGGCTCAATCGTCTTCGGCCGC
>JAIQFZ010000066.1 GCA_020073015.1 Terriglobia bacterium
GTCAGCGGACCCAGGTCGCTCATGCCCCACTCGCAAACCATCTTGCGCGCCAGTTCCGTCGCCCGCTCGATGTCGTTGCCCGCGCCGGTCGACATCAGGTTCAGGAACAGCTCTTCCGCAATCCGCCCACCCATCAGGATGGCGATCTGCGTGTCGAGGTAGTTCTTGTAGTAGTTGTGGCGATCGTCGGTTGGCAACTGCATGGTCAAACCGAGCGCCATGCCGCGCGGAATGATCGTGACCTTGTGCACGGGATCGGAGTACGGCAGCTTGGCCGCCACCAGCGCGTGTCCCGCCTCGTGGTACGCGGTATTCTTCTTCTCTTCGTCCGAGAGCAGAAGCGACTTGCGCTCCACGCCCATCAGAACTTTGTCCTTGGCCAACTCAAAGTCGTACATCAGCACGGCCTTGCGATTCTGACGTGCCGCCGCCAACGCCGCTTCATTGACCATGTTCGCCAGATCGGCACCCGAGAATCCCGGTGTGCCGCGAGCCAGTACCTGCAATTCCACATCGTCCGCCAAAGGAATCTTGCGGGTGTGCACACGCAAAATTTCTTCACGTCCACGCACATCCGGCCGATTCACGACTACGCGCCGGTCAAACCGTCCCGGCCGAAGCAGCGCCGGATCCAGCACATCCGGCCGGTTTGTGGCGGCCATCAAAATGACGCCATCGTTTGACTCGAAACCGTCCATTTCGACCAGCAGCTGATTGAGGGTCTGCTCGCGCTCATCGTGCCCGCCACCGAGACCCGCGCCCCTGTGACGGCCGACAGCATCAATTTCATCAATGAAAATAATGCAGGGAGCGTTCTTCTTGCCTTGTTCAAACAGGTCGCGCACCCGGCTCGCGCCGACGCCCACGAACATTTCCACGAAGTCGGAGCCGGAGATCGAGAAGAAGGGCACATTCGCTTCGCCGGCCACCGCGCGCGCCAGCAGGGTCTTGCCGGTTCCCGGAGCTCCGACCAAGAGCACGCCCTTCGGAATGCGTCCACCCAGCTTCTGAAACTTCTGCGCCTCGCGCAGGAATTCGATAATCTCGCGCAGTTCTTCCTTGGCCTCATCCACGCCCGCCACATCCTTGAACGTGACTTTCTTCTGCTGCATGGAGAGCAGCCGCGCCCGGCTCTTGCCAAACGACAGCGCCTTGTTGCCGCCGGTCTGCATCTGCCGGATCATGAAGAACCACAGCGCCGCCAGCAGCACCAGCGGAGCAAGGTTCAAAATCCAGCTCGGCCAGGTGCCGTTGGTGATGTCCTTCACGTTGACGCTCACGCCCTTGTCGCGCAGCGTCTTGTACATGTCGGGATAGTTCGGCGGAACGGTCGAGTGGAAACTGGAGTTGTCGTTTTTGTACTTGCCCTTGACATCCTGCGCGGTGATGACCACCTCGCGCACCAGGCCCTGGTCCACGTCCGACATGAACTGCGAAAAGTTGACTTCTTTTTCCTTGGGACCGCTGCTCCCGGTGCGCACTACCTGCCAGAGCAGAAACGCGGACACCACGATCACCAGCCAAAACAAAACCGTCTTGAGCGTCGAATTCACCTAAAACTCCTCTGCTTGCAGCGCCTTGCCCGTCCAAAAACAAACAAGCCGCCTCTCGAGCGTATTAGATGCCGGAGACGGGAATTCGACGGAAAATGCCTGCCATTCAATTTTAGCCCTTTTCCAAAGAAAACGGGGAATCAGAAGGAAGTGACAGAAGTCATGGGCCAAAGCGAGGTGGGGATGCCTGCGACGAAGTAGAGCCGGACGCCCGCCCGCTGTGCGGCGGCCCGGACCCGGCCCGCCGTCTGCATCTGCCGGATCATAAAGAACCAAAGAGCCGCCAACAGAACCAGGGGAGCGAGGTTCATGATCCAGGTGGGCCAACCCTGTTCCGACGTCTCCTTGAACCAAATTTCCACACCGTGCTCCTCCAAAGCTTGCAGCATCATCGATTGATTCGGAGGGACGATGACGCGGAAACTGCTGCCCTTTGTGTCGTAGCCGCGCACCACGCTTCCAGCAATTGTCACTTTGCTGATCTGGCCATCGGCAACCTGAGACACGAATCGAGAATAGCTAATCTCGGGAGTACGCTGGTCACTGGGCGACGATTTCACAACCCGCCACAGCAGGAACGCGCTCACCGCAATGACCGCCCAGAAGACGACAGCTTTCACGCTTCTGTTCACACCGACTCCATTCAGCTCGTCGCCGCCAGATATGGCAAATTCCGCCCCGTCTGCTCCGGACTCCCCAACCCATACCCGAACAGAAACGCGTCGTCCACCAGGAACCCGAAATAGTCCGGCTGCAGCGGCACCCGGCGCGCCGACTGCCGATCCAGCAGAGTCACCAACTTCACCGACGCGGCGCCCCGCGCCCGCAAGTCGCTCATCAGGAACTCCGTAGTCACCCCTGAGTGCACCAGGCCCTCCACCAGCAGCACGTGCTTCCCTAGCATGTTCAGCTCGTGGCTGAAGAAGATCTCCAGCAGCGGAGCCTCGCCCTGCTGCGTCTGCTTGTATTTTGGCTTGATAAACGTGCAGATTACAGGCCCGTCCAGGGCGCGCACCAGGTCGCTCATGAACATGAACCCGTTTTCAAGAATTCCCAGCGCGACCACGGTCTCGCCGCGGTAGTCGTCTGAAATCTGCCGTCCCAGTTCGCGGATTCTCTTTTGAATCTGGTCGGCCGAGATCACCGGGCGTAGGGCAGAATTCGGCAAAGCAGTCATAGCGGAAATGGCGCCTCCGGAAGCACGATATTACATCATAGGGACGGCCAAACCGTCGTTGTTGCCGACCTTGCAGTAGAAAGCAGAGGAGCAAGGTCTTTCCCTGTGCCCCCAATGCCCCCTGTGGTCAGGCCACTGTCTTTGCGTCGCATCCAGCCTCACGAATCCAAAGCGGCCGCGAAGCCCCGCGCGCCGCCTGGACTGCGGCCGGCACTGCAAACCCGCGCATCCATACCAACTCGCCGCCCGCTTCGAT
Source organism: Terriglobia bacterium (assembly GCA_020073015.1). Classification (GTDB taxonomy): domain Bacteria; phylum Acidobacteriota; class Terriglobia; order Terriglobales; family Acidobacteriaceae; genus Acidiflorens. The sequence continues at coordinate 2,987 of JAIQFZ010000066.1, forward strand.
CACCGGCCACAACTTCTTTTCGATCCCAACCGCATGCCGATTGCTCAGCAGTTCCTTCACTTTCTTCGGCTGTCTGGTATTTGCCGGCCAAAACCGTTCCCCCGGGCGCCAGTTCCGAACTCGCATCGGGCCCGTCAACTTGGCAGGATCAAGCAAGTGCGACCGCTCAGTCTCCGGAACAAGGTCCCAATCCGTGAGAAAGGCCTCAATTCGAACGCCCAGTTCACAAACCTCAACCGAGCCCGGGACGGGCAACACATATTCGTAGTCCGCAGGCTGATCTTCCGCGGCCTCCCAACGCAGCTCGCGTTGCGCCCGCCGAAGAATTCGCCCCCCGGGAAGTTCCAGTGTCCGGCCCACCGCGCCCGCAGCCAATTCCAGCACGTCCGCAATCAATCGAAACGACACGGTGCGCGAGCCCAAATTCGTCTCCAGCCAGCTGCGAACCAGCCGCCGCTGCCCAGCCGACGGCAGTTCCGACAACGATGCAAGCTTCAAATCGCCCTCGGCCGCACGAACCTCTGGATGCCCTCGCCCCCAGTGTTCCTCTTCAGCCCGGGCAATCTCCGCAAGATCGGCCAGGTTCTCCGCCGCCGACTCCCCAAAGGTTTCCTTCAGGACCGGCAGCACCGCCAGCCGCACCCGGTTGCGAAGAAAGTTCGGATCGCGATTGGAAGAGTCCTCGCGCCACTCCTGCCCGCGCGCGCGCAAGAATTCCTGCAGATCCGCGCGGCGCACCTCAAGCAACGGCCGCACCACCTCCCCGTATGCCCGCCCCTCCTCCTCTAAAATCAGCCGCGGATGAATCCCTGCCAGCCCCCGAATCCCTGTGCCGCGAAACATGCGCAGCAGAACGGTCTCTGCCTGATCGTCGAGTGTATGTGCCGTGGCAATCTTCCCGACTCGCCCGGCCCGCGCTAGCTCACGGAAAAAGTCGTAGCGCAGGGCGCGCGCCGCCGCTTCTATTCCCGACGCTGGCTGTCGTTCCACCGGCGCAGCGCGCGCCAGCAACTCAAGGTCGTGCCGGCGCGCCAGGTCCGCCACGAATCGCTGGTCCTCGTCCGATTCCGCACCCCGCAGCTTGTGATTCACATGCGCAACCGAAAGCACAATCCCCAACTCACCACGCAATTCCAGCAGCAGGAGTAAAAGCGCCACCGAATCCGCGCCCCCGGAAACGGCCACGGCCAAGCGGTCTCCCGCCCGGATCAGGCCACTCTTGCGAATTGTCTCCAGCACCCGCTCAACCAGCCCGCGCACGAGGAAATGGTACAGGAATCACTACCCAGTACCCAGTTGCCAGCGACAACTGAGTACTGGAAACTGGGTACTGGGACTGGTATGCTGTCCGACATAGGATGTGGGATGTCCCTGCGTTGGCAACCCCAGCCCGCGCAGCACCGCCAATACTATGCATCGTTGGACTGCAAGATTCCTGCTGCTGGCTATGCTCCTCCCGGCCTTCGGGCCGCTGGCGCTCGCCCGCGCAGACCGGCTGGCAGCCATGCATTGCATGCGCAAACCGGTCCAGTCGGTCCAGCCCGCGATGCATTGCCATCACGGGATGGCCCAGCCACCCGCGCCGGAAAGCCCCGAAAAATCCTTCCGTGCCCTCGACGGCTGCTGCCAAAATCATGACTGCTGCCGCGGGCTGAAGACTTCGGGGTGGGCCCGTCCCGCTTCCAATCTGTTTTCCTACGCCAGCCTTCTGGTCGAACGTGCGCCCGCTCCGCAGCTCGCGGCGCGCATCTCCGCCGATCCAGCCGGACAAGATTCCACGCGCGCCCCTCCTCGCAGCTAACTCCCTAGCTTCAATTCTCCGAACTTAGTCATCCTGAGCGGAGCAGAGGGATCGCGAAGCGATCGCTCTGCGGAGTCGAAGGACCCCTACCTCACATCGGCACGCTCTATGGAGTCGCCCATCCCGATAACCGGCGCGCGTCGCTCCGGGGGAGAAGGGCGCGGCCTTCTTACGAGCTACCAACTGACAAAAAGGGACACGACATGACGCGCCACAGATTCATCCTGATCTGCACCCTGTTCTTCACCGGCCTCCCCGCCCTCGCCAACATCTACGGGGCCATCCGCGGAGTCGTGCACGACCCGCAGCATCGCCCCATCGAAGGCACCATGGTCATGCTCAAGGCCAAGTCATCCGACTGGGGCAAGAGCGTCACCACCGACGCCACCGGAGAGTTTCAGTTCAACGCCGTCCCGCTCGGCGAGTATTCGGTCAGCGTGGCCAGCCCGGGCTTCGCCCAAACCGCGCAAGATGTCACGGTCATTTCGGGCACGGTCCCGGTCGTTCACTTTCTATTGAAGGTCGCAACCACGAATAGCAGTGTCACCGTCTCCGCCGCGCCTGAAATCGCCCCCACCGATTCCGCCACGCCCATCACCCTGGTCGACCGCCTCGATATTCAGCGCACTCCCGGCGCCGACCGCACTAACAGCCTGGCGATGATCACCAACAACGTCCCCGGCGCCTACGTCACGCACGACCAACTCCACATCCGCGGCGGCCATCAGACCACCTGGCTCGTCGACGGCATACCTGTTCCCAACACCAACATCGCCACCAACATCGGCCCGCAATTCGATCCCAAAGATATCGACTACATGGAAGTCAATCGCGGCAGCTACGGCGCTGAGTTTGGCGATCGCACCTATGGCGTGTTCAACGTTGTCCCCCGCACCGGATTTGAGCGCAATAACCAGGCAGAACTCGTACTCAGCGCCGGCAACTTCTACCAGACCAATGACTCCCTCAGTTTCGGCAGCCATACCGAGCGCTTCGCCTACTACGTCGGCCTGAACGGGAACCGTAGCAACCTCGGCATACAGCCGCCCATTCCCCAGGTCGTACACGACGCCGCCAACGGCTACGGAGGCTTTGGGTCCTTCATCTTCAATGTCAATCCTTCCAATCAGCTTCGCCTGGTGACTGCGCTGCGCAAGGATTACTACCGGGTCCCCTACGACCCAAACTTTAATGATCTGGAGAGTACGCAGTTCGACAGCAGCGGCCTCCGCGACAGCGATCGCGAATCCGATGCCCTGATCAATGCTTCCTGGGTTCACACCTTCAACTCGAAACTTCTGCTCACGGTCTCGCCCTTATTTCATCGCAACACCACCGACTACGAGAGCGCGCCGAACGACTATCCCACCGCTACCACCGATCGCCACACCTCGACGTATGCCGGAGGCCAGGTGAGTTTTGGAGCTAACTTCTCGCGCAACGATTTGCAGGTGGGCTTTTTTGGATTCCACCAGAACGACGATCACCGCCTGGGTGTTCTCTTCAATTGCCCAACCAATGGCGACCCCAACTTCCCCGAATGCGGAGGCGATCCGTTCCCGCCCGATTCTGAGCCCGCCTCCGGCGGCCTGGCAGCTTTTTTTCTGGACGACAAGTTCAAACCGTTTTCCTGGCTGACTCTTTCGGCTGGCCTCCGCCCCACTCATTTTTCCGGCAGCGGCACCTCTGAGAACGCCATCAGCCCGCGCTTGGGAGCTACGGTCACGGTCCCGCGCCTGCGTTGGACTTTCCGCGCTTTCTACGGCCACTACTATCAGGCGCCTCCCTTGCAAACGGTTTCCGGTCCGCTGTTGCAGTTTGTCAATGCCAACGATGTCACCTTCATTCCGCTTCGCGGCGAACGCGATGAAGAGCACCAGTTTGGCGTCACCATCCCCTTCCGCGGATGGATACTCGACGCCGACACCTTCCGCACCCGTGTCAATAATTTCTTTGACCATGAGGTGATCGGAAACTCCAACCTGTTCTTCCCGCTCACCATCCAGTCGGCGCTCATCCGCGGTTGGGAACTCACGCTACGCTCACCGCGCATCGCTCACCGCGCCCAACTTCATTTGGCCTATTCCAATCAGATCATTCAGGGAGGAGGTGCCATCACGGGCGGCCTGACTGATTTTTCCACTCTGGACTGGGACGTGCTCGATCACGACCAGCGCAACACCCTCAACCTCGGCGCCGACGTCACTCTCCCGTGGCGCTCCTATGCTTCCACGAACGTTTCCTACGGCTCGGGCTTCGCCAATGCTTTCCCCGACCAACCCTATCCCGGCGACTACCTGCCCGGACACACCACCTTCGATCTGTCGTTGGGCAAGGATTTTGGCGAGCGAGTCTCGGCCTCGCTGAACGCGCTGAACGTCGCCAACCGGCGCATCGAACTCGACAACAGCACCACCTTCGGAGGCTTCCACTGGAATAACCCGCGCGAAATCTTTGTCGAGATGCGCTTCCGGTTCCACTACTGAGGTGTGCCGGCGGTATTCCCCACCTAACACCATGATTCCAAAAGATCAGGGAGAGGGGGGGTACCCCCGATACCAAGCAGTAACTAGTCAAGGAAGAAGCCCCCGAACGAGAGCGAGACCCCAGTCGCAGCCCGGTTTTCCTGAGACCCGAGACCTGCCACCTCAGACCTGCTCTTCCCGTTTGACGCTCTTCCCATGCGCTCCGTATAATCGGAGCCGTCCACACCCTGATACTGGCACTGTGGGTGATCACCACGCTTGAGGTTCGGCGTGAAGAACCGGGCGAGGTATGCGCCTTACGCGCTCGCTGCGGAGGTCTGATAGGCCCGGTTGCGATCAGTTCGTAGAGCCCAGCGAGCTGGGAGCATCCAGCAATTCCGAAACAAATCCGAAGGAGTTTAAAGGATCCAATGATCAGCAAGTTCGTGCGAATTTCTCTGGCTACAGTATTCGGTCTCTCGCTCTTGGCTGTCGCCCAGGCCGCCCCCGCCGCGGGCGCTGCTGCCGGCACACCAACCACCCCCTCAGCTGCCGCGGCTGCCACCGGCACCAAGGTGGGCACCATCAACATTGAACAGGCAATCTTCGCTTCCAACGAGGGCCGCCGCGATTTCGAGGCGCTCAGCAAAAAATTCGAACCCAAACAGTCCGAACTGAAGGGCTTGAGCGACGAAATCGAAAGCCTCAAGAAGCAGCTCAGCACGCAGGGCGACAAGATGAACGAAGACGCGAAGGCCGTCCTGGTCAAGCAGATCGAAAGCAAGCAGAAGAGCTTCGAGCGCACCTCGCAAGACGCGCAGGAAGAATTCCAGGGCCAGCAGGGCGAGATCGGCAATCGCATCCTCACCAAGATGGCGCCCATGATCGTGAAGTACGCCGGCGAAAACGGCTACGGCATCATCATCGATACGTCGCAGCAATGGCCCCGTGGTCCGGTGATCTGGTACGGACAGGCGGTCGACATCACGCAACCGATCGTCGAAGCCTACAACGTGCAGTCGGGCGTGCCCGCGCCCGCCGCTGGCAGCACAGCGGCGAAGCCGGTGAAGCCGTCAGGACCTGCCGCGACCAAGCCCGCGACCCCGCCCGCCACCAAGCCTGCGACGCCGCCCGCCACTAAGCCCCCGTCCCAATAACGACACCAGCAACCTCGATGAAGTTCCCGAAGGCCGCATAAATCGCGGCCTTTTTCTTTTTCCCCGCACGCTCGTTTCAGGAGCAAAGTTGTTTCCCAAGGTGTCTCTACGGATGACGGGCCCGTTCCGGAGGACATCATGTTCAGCACACTGGAAAACACCTGGGACCGGTCTGCCCGCAGAGGATGGACCACGCTCGCATCGTTTGGATTTCAGGCTATGGCGTTGAGCCTGTTGCTGCTAATCCCTTTGCTCACGATTCAGGGACCACCGAAGTTGCAATGGTTCGAGACCCTGCCGGTTCCTGCGTCAGCACCAGCGCCTGCTCCGCCAGCGAGCGTTCCACGACGACCAATCCAATCAACCAATCTCAGCGGAACGCATCTCATGCAACCGCCCGCGATTCCGCCGACAGTTGCCATCCTCAACGAGCAGCCGATCGCATCGGCGCCGGAGATTGATGAAGGAGGTGTGATTGGAGGAACGGGCGTTCGCGGACGCGGCGGAGTTCCGAACTCCATCGGCAATGGCGTCGAAGTCGTGTCGCCACCGCCGCCTCCGTCCACGCATCCGATCAGAGTCTCGCATTGGGCGGAAGGGAACTTGATCTATCGCGTGCAGCCGATCTACCCGGCGCTGGCGCGGCAGGCTCGCATTCAGGGACCGGTGGAGTTGCGGGCCATCATCAGCAAATCTGGGATGATCGAAAACCTGGTGGTGGTGCGCGGACATCCGATGCTGGTTCCGGCGGCGATCGACGCGGTCCGGCAATGGCGCTATCGTCCGTATCTGCTGAATAACGAGCCCATCGAGGTCGAAACCGAGATCACGGTGAACTTTATCCTCTCCGGCAGTTAACAGCAAGGCGCGGTGCGCTCGCTATAATCGGCTACGTGAGCACACCGCGCCTTGATCGCTTGCAGACCCCCGAACGGCGCACGCTGATTCTCGACGGCCGCACCTGGGCGGAAGTTTCGCTGGCCGCCCTCGGTGCCAACTTCCACGCCGTGCGCAAACATGTCGGCGAGAACGTGGCGGTCTGCGCCGTCGTCAAAGCCGATGGATATGGCCACGGCGCGGTGGAGTGCGCCCGCGCGCTTGAATCCGAAGGCGCCGCTTGGTTGGGTGTCACCGACGCTAACGAAGGGGTCGCCCTGCGCGGCGCGGGAATCGGAACCCGCATCCTGCTGATGACGGGAATCTGGCGGGGTGAGGAAGAAGGGATCGCCGCGCAGAATCTCACGCCGACGGTTTGGGAACCGTGGCACATCGAACGCCTGGAGCGCGCCGCTGCAAAACGGAAAGTTGCTCTGCCCGTGCACCTAAAACTCGACACGGGGATGAACCGCCTCGGCGCCTCGAAAGAAGCGCTGCCACGGTTCTGCGAGAAGTTCGCTTCCTGCCAGCACCTGCAACTGGAAGGCGTGAGCACACACTTCGCATCGGCTGAGGTACTCGACGCCGAAGACGCAAAGCGTCAGACAAAGAATTTCGAAGAAGGGCTGGCTGTCCTGCACAGTTACGAATTTTTCCCGGCGCTGGTCCACATGGCGAATTCGGCTGCCATGAGTGCGCGGCCGGAATCGTGGAAGACTATGGTGCGCCCGGGAATCGCGCTCTACGGGTATTCGCTTCCTATCGTGCGTGGAGGCCAGGCAGCGGACACCCCGCCGTTGCCACTACGGCCCGTACTCTCCTGGAAAACGCGCGTGCTCACCGTCAAAGAGATTGCGGCCGGGCAAGCTGTGGGCTACATGGGAACGTACGTGACAGAAAAACGCAGCCGCGTCGCCGTTCTGCCGGTCGGTTATGCGGACGGATATCCGCGCCTGCTTTCGAATCGCGGGCGCGTGATTGTGCGCGGCGAATACGCTCCCGTGGTAGGGCGTGTTTCGATGGACCTGACGATCGTGGACGTCGGCCACATTCCCGGGGTCGCGGTTGGGGATGAAGTTGTTCTGATCGGCGAAAGCGGCGGCAAGAGCGTAGACGCTGTGGAACTGGCGCGACTCTGCGAGACTGTCCCCTACGAGATTCTGTGCGGACTGTCGCAGAGGGTGCCGCGAGTGTACCTCTGAGCGGCAAGCAGTCCGCCGCGACACCTGACCCTCAGCATTTAGCCGGATCGCCAGGTTTTTGTCATCCCGAGCGGAGCGAGGGATCTGCAGTCCGCCGCAAAATGCAGATCCCTCGCTCCGCTCGGGATGACAATTTTATGATTCGATTCTGGGCCGCTCAATTCTAGCGGCATTCCCTTCGCCCGAAAACATTCGCGCTCCACGCGGCTTGCAATACCGTTGGCTGCAGCGCACGAGTCCTTCCCAGGCACATTTGCTATAAAAGTTGTATACCATGCACTCTCGTTACGGCCGATGGATGCACGATTGGGAGACCCGGCTTACGTCGGTGGACAACAACCGCGTGGTGCGTCCGCTGGACTGGGGGCTGGAGTGGACCGTGGGCTGGCCGGGCTCGAACGGCGGACCGAGCGGCGACTCTGCCCGCGACTTGATTGATTTTTACGGCCGCTTCAATGACCGCATTATCCAGAACAGCGACGAATTCTACTCGTATCAGAAGCCGGCGGACTTCAGGCTGGAACGCCGCGAAGTGCAGGTGTTCAGCACACGCGAAGTTCCCGATCCGCGGCTGGACGAAAAAGTTCGTGGAACGCACGCGGACTTCCTGCGCTTTACCTCACCGGTCGCGACTCCGTTTCCGGAAAATAACCTGGTGAACGCGCGCTGGTTTCCGGCGCGTGGACGACGCGCAGTAGTGGTACTTCCTCATTGGAACGCCGACGGACTGGCGTACAACAGCCTATGCCGTGTTTTGAACTGGATCGGCATCGCGGTGTTGCGGTTGAGTATGCCATATCACGACATCCGGCGTCCGGCTGGGATCTACCGCGCGGATTATGCCGTCTCGGCCAACATTGGCCGGACCATCGACTCGGTGCGCCAGGGCGTGATCGACGCCCGCTGTTGCCTCGACTGGTTGGAGTCGCAGGGTTATAACCGGCTGGGGATTGTCGGTACCAGTCTCGGTTCGTGCTATGCGTTCATCGCGACCGCGCACGATCCCCGGATTCAGGTGGCTGCATTCAATCACGCTTCGACCTATTTTGCCGATGTGGTGTGGCACGGGCAGTCGACCCGGCATATTCGTGAGGGCCTTCAGACGGCGATCGGGGTGGATGACCTGCGGCGCGTGTGGCGGGCCGTCAGTCCGATGGTCTATTTCGACAAGTTCTCACGCTGGGCGCGGAAATCGCTGGTGATCTATGCGAAGTACGACCTGACGTTCCTGCCGGAGTTTTCCCGGCAGGTGGTTGCTGAGTTCGCTCGACACGAACTGAATCATAAAGTGGTCGTGCTGCCGTGCGGCCATTATTCAATGGGCGAGTTTCCTTACAACTACATGGACGGCTGGCAGCTGGCGAGCTTTCTGCGGACAGCGTTCGACTAGAACTGGTCTACTCACCTGGTCAATGAGCGAGTTCATGCCCTCGGGCGGCAGCAAGGTGATGGTCCGGCACGGGTTCTTGTTGGTCGTCTTCTTGGCGCATTCATTATCAAGACTCATATCCAGGATGAAACGCGTCTGCCGGGCTCCGAACAGCCTGAAATCCGTTCGGAATGGATGTAAGCTGCAAAATGGAGACGTCCCGGAGTACGTGCCGACCTCTGTGCCAACGGTCCTTCTGATTACCGCTTCCGCACCGGAGATCCAAAGAGTACGGCGTTCCCGCGTCCTGAACTTCCAGCAGATCACCATGCCGTATCTTGCCGCCTTCGCGCCTCCGCATTGGACGGTGCTTCACGTCGACGAAGTGGTGAGGCCCGTCAATTATGGGATCGCAGCGGACCTGGTCGCGATTACCTTCCATACCCCGAGTGCGCCGCACGTGTATGCCATGGCGGATCGGTTCCGGCAGCGGGGAGTTCCCGTGGCCTTGGGCGGACCTCATGTGACGCTGATGCCGGATGAGGCACAGGAACACGCGGACGTCATCTTCGTCGGAGAGGCGGAATCGAACTGGCCGCGATTCCTGCACGAGTTTGAGCTGGGACAGCCCGCCGAGAGGTACTGTTCCACAGAACCTCCAAGTCTGGAACACGCTCCGATGGCCCGGAAAGATCTGTTTCACCGACACGACCATACGAGCGGAGTCCTGTTTGCCACGCGCGGCTGCCCATACCGTTGCGATTTTTGCACGCTTGCAGTGATGTACCAGAGCTGTGTCCGCAAGCGGCCGGTGGAGGCGGTCGCAGAAGAATATGGCTCTTTCCCCGGGAAGGTGATCATCCTGTGGGATGACAACATCGCCAGCGATATGGATTACGCCAAGATGCTTTTCAGGGCACTTACCCCCCATTGCAAGTGGTGGAGCAGTCAAACGAGCATCCAGGCTGCGCAGGACGACGAGTTCCTGGAGTTGGCTGCGAGAAGCGGCTGCAAGCAACTGTTCGTCGGGCTGGAATCGATCTCGCAGCGTAGCATGGATGAAGTGCACAAGGGGTTCAACCGCGTGTCTGACTACCAACGCGCGATTGAGCGGATCCATTCCCATGGCATCGCAGTGCAGGCGGGCATCGTTTTCGGCTTCGATCACGATCCGCCGGCAATCTTCCGCGAAACGCTGGACTTCCTTGAGGCAGCCGGAGTACAGAATGCGACGTTCAACATCCTGACTCCGTTTCCGGGGACGCGGCTCTACCGACGCCTGGAGGAAGAGGACCGGATCGTGACGCGCGACTGGAGCAAGTACAACGGCCGGGCGGACGTGGTCTTCCGGCCCAGACTGATGAATCCGGAGGAACTTCTGGCCGGATACCAGTATGCAAACCACCGCTTCTACTCCTGGAGAAGCATCGCGAAGCGCTTGTCGCGGTCTCCAGTCGGACTGCCCTGGACTTTGCCCTTGAATTTGGCCTATGCGTTCGCATCTCTTCGATAGCTTGTGGATTACGCATGCCGCAATCCGGTGCGGCGCACGACCCTTCCGAACACAATTCCTTGGAAGAGTTCCCTATTTCGGGAAGTTCGCGGCTTTGCGCGGACAGAGCCTGCCCTGAGCGAAGTCGAAGGGAGTGTCCGCACTACATGTTGCTGCTCCATGCAGGTAAAATAGCTTCCGGTACCCAACTATGAAAAATTCCTCGATGTCCCGTCCGCTGTACGAAGTGGATCCGCAGGTTGCCGCTGCCATTGACAACGAAACTCGCCGCCAGCATGAAGGACTGGAGCTGATCGCCTCGGAGAATTTTGTGAGCGAGGCGGTGCTGGAAGCCGCGGGGTCGGTGTTCACCAACAAGTATGCGGAAGGATATCCGGCCAAGCGTTATTACGGTGGGTGCGAGTTCACCGACGTGGTAGAAAACCTTGCGCGGGACCGCGCCAAGCAACTGTTCGGCTCCGAACACGCCAACGTACAGCCGCATTCGGGATCGCAAGCCAACCAGGCCGCTTATGCCGCGGTGATCCAGCCGGGCGACACCATCCTTGGCTTGAACCTGGCACACGGCGGACACCTCACGCACGGCCATCCCCTGAATTTCTCCGGCAAGACATACAAGGTCATTCCTTACGGCGTCACCAAAGAAACCGAAACCATCGATTACGACGAACTGGAAAAGACCGCAGAGAGAGAACGGCCCAAGCTGATCATTGGCGGTGGGAGCGCCTATCCGCGGATCATTGATTTTGCTCGCATGCGGCAGATCGCCGACAAGATCGGCGCGATCTACTTGGTCGACATGGCGCATTTCGCTGGGCTGGTCGCCGGCGGCGTTCACCCCTCGCCCGTGCCGCATGCGCAGATCGTCACCACCACCACTCACAAGACCCTGCGCGGACCGCGCGCGGGGATGATTCTGTCGAAGCAGGAATACGCCGCGCCCATAGACAAGACCGTGTTCCCCGGCATACAGGGCGGGCCGCTGGTGCACATCATTGCCGCCAAGGCCGTGTGCTTCCATGAGGCCATGCAGCCCGGCTTCCGCGACTACGCGCGTCAGATCGTAGCCAACGCCAAAGTCATGGCTGAGACGCTCGCGGCTGACGGTTTCCACATCATCTCCGGCGGAACCGACACTCACCTCATGCTGGTGGACGTGTTTTCCAAGGGCATGCTGGGCAGCGAAGCCGAGAAAGCGCTTGGCGAAGCGGGAATCACGGTCAACAAGAACGCCATTCCGTTCGACACCAATCCACCGATGAAGCCGAGCGGCATCCGCGTCGGCTCGCCCGCCGTCACGACCCGCGGCATGAAGGAGCCCGAGATGCGCCAGATCGCGCACTGGATTGCCGAAGCTCTGCATCACCGGACAGAAGCCGCCGTGCTGGCGAAGATCCGCAAGCAGGTGCTGGAACTGGCGGAAGTGTTCCCGCTGTATGCTGAGCGGCGGGCGCGGGCGCAGGCCGAAGTGAGAGTGTAGTTAAAGTAGGGATCCTTCGACTCCGCTCAGGATGACAGGTTTACCAGAAGCCCTTGCAAATCCCCTGTGTTCCTGTCTCTCCCCGTGTGTTTAAATTCAGGATGTGAAGGTTGCCATCGACATCCGTCGCATGACGGAATTCGGGATTGGCACGTATATGCGGAACGTGGTGCGGACGCTGGCGCGCCTGGACCGCGAGAGCAAGTATTTCCTCATTGGGTCATTGGCCAAGGTGGCGGAGTGCGGGCCGCTGCCGCCGAACTTCCATGCAGTCGCGCTGGAGGGACGCGACAACACGGTCAAGGGCAATCTGGATTTTCGCGCCATCGTGCGGCGGCTGCACTGCGACGTGGTGCACATTCCCCACCTGTTCTGGATCCCGCGCGGCCTACCCTGTCCCTATGTTCTTACCGTGCACGATCTGCTCGAACACATGTACGCATCGCGCGACGCTTCCAGCCTGCGGCGCAGCCTGCACTTTCATTTGACGCGGCGGGCGCTGAGCCACGCGGCGCGGGTGCTGGCGGTTTCGCATTTCACGAAAAGCGAAATCGAAAGGATCTTCGGCATACCCGATGAGCGCATCGAGGTGGTCTACAACGCCATTGACGAACGTTTTTTGCGCGGCCATGCCACGCAGGCGGATCGCGATCTGATCGCGCAGCGTTACCTGGTCAATTACCCGTTTATTCTCTACGCGGGCGCAATCCGTCCGCACAAGAACGTGGTGCGCATTATCGAGGCGTTTTCGGCGCTCAAGACTGAACTGGAGAAAGAGGGGCAGTTCCCCGACCTGAAGCTGATCGTAATCGGGGACGATCTTTCGAGCCATCCGCGGCTGCGCCGGACGGTGGTGCGAAGCGGCGTGCAGAACGATGTCCGTTTTCTGGGATTCGTGCCGATTGAGGTACTGCGGATTTTTTACGACGTGGCCAAGATCTTCGTATTCCCGTCGCTCTACGAAGGCTTTGGATTGCCGCCGCTGGAAGCGATGGCCCACGGAACCCCGGTGGTGGCCTCCAACAACTCGAGCCTGCCGGAAGTGACGGGCAACGCCGCGCTGCTGGTGAATCCGGAGAACGTATTCGAGATTCAGCGCGCCCTGCAGCGGGCGCTGCTCGACCCGGCACTCCGCACGCGGATGAAACAGCGCGGCTACGAACAAGCGCAGCGGTTTTCGTGGACGAGTTCGGTCGGGAGAATTCTGGAGATTTACCGCGAGGTGGCAGGGAACGACGTTTCGCGCGGGGTAGCGGCGGATTGAGTCTGTCCGATGGGCTGCCATGAGCGGGACTTCACACCGCGCTACATCAGTATAATGGGCCTTCCGCGATGAATTCTGCCGCGACTTCCGGGGCAAAAAAACTGACAATCGAAACCATGGGCCGACCGCATCGGCTGCTATCGGACTGGCGGATTTCTGTGCTGGTTCTGATTGCGCTGTGGTTCGTCATCTATATGGTCGGGCTCTCCACCCCGGCGCTGCTCGATGATGCGGACACGGTGCATGCCGAGGCAGCGCGGGAAATGCTGCAGCGGCACAACTGGGTCACGTTGTACGTCAATGGCGTCCGGTATCTGGAGAAAGCGCCGCTGATGTACTGGAGCGTGGCTGCAAGTTACAAGCTCTTCGGCGTGAACGAGTGGAGCACGCGCTTTCCGCTGATGCTGGGCGTGCTCGGCATGATCCTGGCGACGTATGGGCTGGGACGCTGGGCGTTTGGTGCGGCGGGCGGATTCGATTCGGGGTTGGTGCTGGCGACCGCGCTCGGACCGTATCTGTTCACGCGTTTTCTGATTCCTGACGTGCTCGTGGGATTGTGGCTCACGCTGACGTTCTGGCTTTTTCTAGAATCGCTGGAGCAGCCGCGGCCTTCGAAGTGGATTTGCTGGGGACTGGCTGCGGTGTGCGCACTGAACGTCCTCACGAAAGGTTTGATCGGGCTGGTATTTCCGGCGGGCGCGATCGGATTGTATCTGCTGCTGACGGGAAATCTGAAGCATCTGCTCAGGCTGCGGCTGTTTTCGAGCGCGGTGGTTTTTTTCGCGATCGCCGCGCCCTGGCACATTCTGGCTGAGTCGGAGAATCCCGCACAGGGCCAGGTGCGCGGATTTCTGTGGTTCTATTTCGTCAACGAACACATCCTGCGGTTCTTGAACAAGCGTGTGCCACGCGACTACGACACAGTTCCGCTGGTGTTGTTCTGGGTGCTGCTGGTGGTGTGGCTGGTGCCGTGGAGCGTTTTTGTTCCGCAGTCTCTGAAGGAAGTGCCGCGGCGCTGGCGGGAGTTTCGCTCGCAGATGTCGCGGCGGCAGCGCGCGTATCTGCTGTTCTTCTTGTGGAACCTGGTAATCGTCGGGTTCTTCAGCTTCTCGACGCGGCAGGAATACTACACGATCCCCGCGATTCCGGGCATGGCGCTGCTGGTGGGCGGATGGCTCGCACGGGAACGAGAATCGGCCGGGGACAGCCGGGAGCGGCGCGGGGGGCGAATCGGGTCGGCGGTGCTGCTGGCTATTGGCGTGGTGATCGCGGTGGTCGGTTTTGCCTTGCTCTGGTTCTCGAAAGCTCCGGCTCCGGGAACCGATCTTTCGGATTTGCTGAGGAAGAACCCGAAGGAGTACGCGCTCTCGTTTGGGCACTTTCTTGATCTGACTCCGCAGGCGATGGGAGTGTTCCGGTTGCCGCTGTTCGGCTTTTCGCTGGCGTTCTTGCTGGGGACGCTGGCCAGCTTTGTTTTGCGCCGCCGCGGACGCGCGGGCGCGAGCAATGCGGCGCTGGCATTGATGATGGTGGTCGTGCTTGTATGCGTGCATGCCGCCTTCGTTATCTTCTCTCCGATTCTTTCGTCGAAGGATCTGGCGCTGGCGATTCGGGAACACTATCAGCCCGGCGACCAGATCGTGGTCGAGGGGCTCTATGAGAATGCGTCGGCGCTAAATTTCTACAGCGGACTGCCATTGCGCAGTCTGCGGGAGCCGGCGGGCAATATGTGGTACGGGTCGCGCTTCCCGGATGCGCCCCGCGTCTTCGAGACGCAGGCATCTTTCACGGCCCTTTGGGACGGACCACAGCGGGTGTTCTTCTGGGCAGAACACGAAGATCCGCGGGACCTGCGTGGTTTGCCGCGCTATGTGCTAGCTCGCGGTGGAGGCAAGATAGTGTTTGTGAATCGGCCCATGGAGCAGCGTTAACCCCGAGCGCGGGGCGCGCTCGGGACAGCCGGCAAGGTGCCGGCCCTACTTCGGCGGAATCCTGGTTAATCGGCCATCTTTCAGATAGAACACGTCTCCCCGCCAGTGGATCTGGTGGCCGGCAAAACTTGCAGCCCAGACGAGCGGCGCGACCAAGTCCCGCACCGGCAGCAGGAAAATGTTCTTGAGCGGCTGGCGGTCGCTCAACACGGCCAACGATGTGGTCAGGCCGATAGTTACTCGCGCCACGAAGGTGATCGCACCGAGCGCCCAAGCCCATGGTGCGCCACGCGCCGCGAGCAGCGTAGCGATCGACCAGGGCAGGCCGAACGTCAGAGCGATGCCCAGATATCCCCATCGGCGGGCATCGCGAACGGTACGCGCCCAACGCAGTTGATGATCCACAAACTGGCGGAACGAGTAGGCGGGCAGAAAAGTGTCCACCGTTACATCGCTGAGCTCGACCGTCTTTCCTCTTGCGGAGATGCGCCGGCCGAGTTCGTAGTCGTCGGCGAGGTAGTCGAGAAGGACTTCGAATCCGCCGATAGCAGCTAGATCACTTTTGCGGAAGACCATGGTTGAGCCGAGAGCAAAATGAATGCCCTTCTCCACGATCCGGGCGCTCAGCACCCCAGGCACAAAATCCATGCTGATGCCGAGGGCCTCAAGGTGCGAACCGAGGGAGCGTCCGGCGATGCCGCGGTAGAGGCAGGTGACGAGTCCAACCGAGTCGTCGCGCAGCGGTGCGATCACCCGGCGCAGATAATCTTTCGGCACTCGGATGTCGCTATCGCTCACCAGCAGAATTTCGTGGCGCGCTGCCGGCAGCATCTGCACGAGGTTGCTGACTTTCACATTGGTTCCGAGAAGCCGTGGGCATTCGATGAGTTCGATGTGACGGTTCGGATAGGTTGCCTGAAGCCGGCGCACGACTTCGATGGCAGGATCGTTTGGATCGCTGACCCCAAAGATGATTTGAAATTCCGGATAGTCCTGCTCGCAATGACTGCAGAAACTATTCCAGATTTCAGGATCCACGCCCTTCAAGGGCTTGAGGATCGAGACGGGTGCAAGCTGGCCATCCGGCACGTTGGACTGCCTGGACTTTTTGCGGCAATCCTTGAGAAAACTGACGAGCCCGAAGCCGGAGAGAAGATAAAACGACAAGCTGGCGGCGGTTCCAAGCGCGGCTACTGCTTCCAGCACGAATCTTGCGGTTAAGGTCAT
This sequence comes from Terriglobia bacterium, assembly GCA_020073015.1. GTDB lineage: Bacteria > Acidobacteriota > Terriglobia > Terriglobales > Acidobacteriaceae > Acidiflorens. The sequence continues at coordinate 19,272 of JAIQFZ010000066.1, forward strand.
TCGTAACGGAGCGACTCAATGGGATCGAGATTTGCTGCTTTCCAGGCGGGATAGATGCCGAACAGCAGCCCCTCGGCCGCCGCCGCCAGAAAGCCGAAGCCGGCCCAGAACACCGACATGGTCGCGGGCAGGGAATCCCACACCAGGCGAATCGCGTAGGTGATGATCGCGCCCAGGAGCACGCCCAGGATCCCTCCGATCGCGGTGAGTGTAATCGCCTCGAGCGTGAATTGCAGCAGCACATCGCGTTTGCGGGCGCCAATGGCCTTGCGGACACCGATTTCCCGAGTACGCTCGGTTACGGACACTAGCATGATGTTCATCACGCCCACGCCGCCCACGATCAAGGCCACGCTCGAAACAGCAAACATAAAGATGAACACCGCCCCGGTGATCTGGTTCCACACGTCCGATAGCGAGTCCTGGGTGAAGATGGCGAAATTATCCGGCTTGTCCGGGGGCACCCGCCGGCGCCGCCGCAACAGTTCGCGCATTTCGTCCACGGCTCTGGGCATGTCGGCGTGCGACGTTGCCTTGACGCTGATGAAGTGCTGCTTCAGTTCCGGGTGCAGTTTGTGCAGCGTGGACAACGGGAAATAGACCTTGTTGTCGTCGGGATTCTTGCCGCCACCGAACGCGCTCTTGACCTTCTCGATCTCCCCGATCACTTGGAACAACTGTCCGTCGATATTGATTTCCTTGCCCACCGGATCGGTCCCGCCAAAAAGCTCCTCCGAGGTGTCCGCGCCGAGGATGATCACCGGCGCCCGCCGTTCATCATCGATCTCGCTGAACCAGCGCCCGGACTTCATGTTCAGATCGAAAACCTTCATGACCGCGGCGGTGTCGCCTTCCAGAATCGTCTGCTTGGCCTTGCGGTCGCCATACTTGACCACGTACGTACCGGTGCCAAACTGCGGCTCGAAATAGCGGATACCCGCCGTCACGGCCTTTACATGCGGCAAGTCCTTCATGGCTTCCGCATCTTCGAAAGTCAGTTCTTTGCGAGTGCGCAACTCTTCGGTGGGCCGCCCGAACGTGATCGGCATGTGGAAGGCAAAAATGATATTCGATCCCATGCTGCTGATCATGCTGCTGACATTGTCATTGAGCCCGCGCACAATCGAGGAAATTCCGATGACCACGGCTACCCCGATTACGATACCCAGAACGGTGAGCCCGGAGCGCAGCTTGTTGCTGCGGATGGTGGCCAGCGCCATCGCGATGATTTCACCGAATTCGCTCTTGCTTATCATGGGTAATGGAACCCGCAGAATCCTTAAGTTTCAAACCGCAGTGCCGCGATGGGATCGAGCGTCGCTGCCCGCCGCGCCGGGTACACACCGAAGAAAATACCCACGCTCGCGGCGACGAGCAGTCCCGCTACCACTGCCCAGAGCTTGATTACGGAGGGCATTCCGACCGCGAGCGTGACCCCTTTGGCCACCGCGATCCCAAACAGCACGCCAATCAGGCCGCCCACCAGTGCCAGGATCACAGCCTCGATCAGGAATTGCAGCAACACATCGGAGCGTCTGGCGCCCATGGCTTTGCGAATCCCTATTTCCCGGGTGCGTTCGGTGACCGAGACCAGCATGATGTTCATGATGACGATCCCACCCACCACCATGGAGATCGCGGCGATCCCGATCATGGCCACGAAAAACGTGCCGGTGAGGTTTGACCAGATGCTGAGAAGGCTGCTGTTGGTCTCGATGTCGAACGAGTCCGCCCCCCCGACAGGATCGTGCCGGCGCGCGCGCAGGATGACCCGCGCCTCGTCCATGGCGGCGTCCAAAGTGGGGCCGGTGCCGACTGCTTTGGCGGAGATGCGCATGTTGGCGTTGTAGCTGCCGTACTGTTTCATCCAGGACGTCATGGGCATGAGGACATAGTTGTCCAGACTCTGTCCCAGCGTCTTGCCCTTCTTCTTGCCGACCCCGATGATGCGGTACACCCAGCCGTCCACTCGGATTTCCTTCCCGAGCGGATCGACTCCCGGCATCAGGGTCTCGACGATGTCGGTGCCGACCACCGCCACGGGCGCGTGATTGTCCAGATCGGACTCTCCCAGCATGCGGCCCGAGTCGATGTCGATGTCCTGCGTGACCGCCACCGAGGGCGTTATCCCCTGCACCGTGGTGTCGCTGAGAGCCTGCTCGCCATATTTCACATGGCCGCTGTTGTTGCGCGCGTAGGCCCCCACGTACGCGCAAAGCTTGCAGCCCTCCCGCACCGCCCGGTAGTCATCCATGGTTAGTTCTTTGCGTTTCTGGCCTTCCATGAAGTGCTCGACGTTGGTGACCGCCGGGGAAACCTTGAACATAATGAATACGTCCGCGCCCAGGTTGAAGATTCGCTCGGCGACATAGGAATTAATCCCGTTGACGAAGGTCACGACCGCGATCACGGCCGCGACGCCGATCACCACGCCCAGCAGCGTCAACACCGAGCGAAGTTTGTTCGCCCAAAGCGACTGGAACGCGATCTTGAGGGCTTCGGAGATGTTCATGGCTTGGTCTTTGGGCGCTAGGCTTTGAGCTCTGGGCAGACGTCCAAATACTCAGAGAAGAGTCTAGCAGTCCGGACGCGAGATTCCGGCTGGAATGGGCTTCGAAGGGGAAGATGTTATGTCAGGAAGGGCTGCCCTTCGGCTGCCCTATTCGGCTGTTCTATAATGAGTTGTTGGCAGCTGGGCCGGACGGTCGCTGTTGCAAAACAGAGGAAAGTCCGAACTCCGCAGGGCAGTGTGCCGGATAACGTCCGGGACGGCCGGTTCAAGCCGGTTGGACGGAAAGTGCCACAGAAAACATACCGCCGGGGCCGCAAGGTTCCGGTAAGGGTGAAAAGGTGCGGTAAGAGCGCACCGCCGCCGCAGTAATGCAGCGGGCAGGGCAAACCCCACACGGAGCAAGACCAAATAGGGAGGAAGCTCCAGAAGATCGGAGCGCGTGCCGGCTCGGTGCGCCACAACCTCCGGGTAGGTCGCTTGAGCCGCGCAGTAATGCGTGGCCCAGAGGAATGACCGTCCCGCCGCAAGGCGGACAGAATTCGGCTTACAGGTCCGGCTGCCAAGCTGCTTCTATTCAATAACTTAGAAGACACTCGCCAGTTTAGTGTCCTGCTCCCGAGAACAGAATTCCAGGCTCCGCCCAATTTGGGTCGAGAGGCTGCCTCTCGCAGGT
>JAIQFZ010000206.1 GCA_020073015.1 Terriglobia bacterium
ACTGGGCGGCGATCTCCCAGCCAAGGGCACGGTGCTTGCTCCCGATTGTGCGTTGTGTGACGAGTGCCCGCGCAAGGACACGAAGCCAGAAACGTTGTCCATCACGGAATTCAAGCGTCCACAAGATTTGATCATCGATGAGCAGACTTGCCTGCTGGCCCAAGGGTTGGTTTGCATGGGTCCGGCGACGCGCTCCGGCTGCGAGGCCGCGTGCATCCAGGGCAATATGCCTTGCACGGGTTGCTGCGGTCCCACCAGCCGCGTCCGCGACCAGGGCGCCAAAATTCTTTCCTGCCTCGCGTCCCTGGTGGAGAGCAAGGAAGATGCTGAAATTGATCGCGTCCTGAACACGATGCCCGATCCGGTAGGAACCTTCTATCGCTACGGCCTGCCAGGATCGTTCTTGCGGCGAAAGAAGTTGAACGGGGTGCAAGCTTCCAAGTGAGGTGGCTATGCCCGAGGAGAAAAAACCAACCCTGTATCAGGCGTGGCAAGAAGCCGCTGCAAAAGCAAACGCGGAATACGTGCGGCGACGGATCACGATCGACCCGATCACGCGGCTCGAAGGTCACGGCAAGATTGACATCTTTCTAGATGAAGCGGGACAAGTCGAGCGCGCCTACTTTCAGGTTCCCGAACTCCGTGGATTCGAGAAGTTTGTGCAAGGTCGTCCCGCCGAGGACATGCCGCAAATCACTTCGCGAATTTGTGGTGTGTGTCCGACCGCCCATCACATGGCTGCCACCAAGGCTCTCGACAACCTGTATCGGGTGGATCCGCCGCCGGCGGCCAAGAAAATCCGCGAACTTATCTACAACACGTTCATGGCCGAGGACCACGCTTTGCACTTTTACTTTCTCGGTGGGCCCGACTTTGTCGTGGGTCCGGATGCCCCTCCTGCGGAACGGAACGTCCTCGGCGTCATCGGAAAAGTTGGAATCGAAACCGGCAGAAAAGTCGTCGCCATGCGCCGGCGGTGGCGCGAACTGATCGCACTCGTTGCGGGGAAAGCCGTGCATCCGGTCTTCGGCTTGCCCGGTGGTGTGGCCAAGCGCGTCACTCCCGAGATGCAGAGGCAATTTCAGGAGGTAGCCGCGGAGGGAGTGGAATTTGCCAAGTTCACACTCCACCTCTTCGAAGAGGTGGTCCTCAAGAGTACAGATTATGTGAGCCTGATCCTCTCCGACCTCTATACGCACCGTACCTACTATATGGGCATGGTGGACGATCGGAATCGCGTCAATTTCTACGACGGCTGGATACGTGTCGTCACGCCGGATGGCAAGGAGTGGAAGAAATTCAAACCTGATCAATATCTGGACAATATCGCGGAACACGTTGAGCCCTGGAGCTACGTCAAATTCTGCTACCTCAAGCAGGTGGGATGGAAGGGCTTCACGGAGGGCCCCGAGAGCGGCATTTACAGCGTAGCTCCTTTGGCGCGCCTCAATGTGAGCGACGGAATGTCGACCGCGCTGGCCCAGGACGCTTACGAGAAGTTCTTCTCGGTCCTCGGTGGCAAGCCGGTGCATCACACACTGGCCAACCATTGGGCGCGTCTGGTCGAACTGCTCCATGCCACGGAACGAATGAAGGAACTGGCCGCGGACCCGCAGCTGACGGACCCGACTATCCGGGTTCTGCCGACAGAGAAGCCTCGGGAAGGCATCGGGGTTGTCGAAGCGCCGCGGGGAACGCTGGTACACCACTATCAGACGGACGAAAACGGGCTCATCCAAAAAGCCAACTTGATCGTCGCCACGCAAAACAATGCAGCGCGCATGGCGATGAGCGTGGAAAAAGTCGCCAAGGGACTAATTTCCGGCGCGGACATTCCGGAGGGTGTGCTCAACCGCGTAGAGATGGCGTTCCGGGCCTACGACCCGTGTCATGGGTGCGCTACCCACTCGCTTCCGGGGAGCATGCCGCTACTGGTTCGAGTACATAACCAAAGCGGAAAGACGCTGGCTTTATTGCGACGCGACTTCGATGGGAGTGTGCATCGTGATTAGCACCTCGAACTCTGGAGTGGATCGGTTGGGATCTGCCGCGCAGAAATGCGACATCCGAGTCCTGTGCTTGGGAAACGACTTGCTGGGCGACGATTCGCTGGGCACCATGGTTGCGACACACGTCCGGCAATTTGCGCCGGCAAACGTGGAAGTCCTTAGCACTCCAGAGACAGGTTTTCACCTGCTCGACTACGCACTGAACGTTAGTCGCCTCATCGTCGTGGATACCGTGGTGACGGGCTCTGCCCCGCCGGGAACGATCTACGAATTTCGCGACACTGATCTGAAATCACCTCCGGGAGGATCCCCACACTACGTCGGACTGTTCGAGGCTCTTGCCGTGGCGAGGCATCTTTGTCTCCCGGCCGCGGCAGAGGTCCTCATCCTGGCGGTGGAGGCGACGAATTGTTCCACCGTTGGTGAAGACATACACCCCGCGGTTGTTGCCGCGATACCGATTCTGATCAAGATGGTACGCGACAGGATGAGAGCGGGCGTTGGCGACATTGTGCCCAACAAAAAGGAGATTGCGGCATAAACAAGCTTCGGACATTCTCTACCGAAGGTTCTATGTCAGTAAGCCGTTGCCTTCGGGCAGACCGGAGGAGGATTTATGAAACCGACGCTCAAGTTTCAGCGATGGAATTTCTGGGTCTGGTGCTTCGCACTGCTAATGACGGGAGGAATTTACGCCTCCTATGTGCGCTTCGTGCACGGCATAGACCACTCCCTTAGTAATGTCTTCCCCTGGGGTCTGATCACCGGTCTGAACGTGCTTTGCGGGATCGCAATTGCCACAGGAGGGTTCACGGTAGCAGCCGGCATTTATGTATTGAATCTCGAAGGCTACCGTCCCATTGTGCGAGCCAGCCTGGTCATGAGTTTCCTCGGCTACGTGGTGGCTGTTCTGGGCATAGTTTCGTCGCCGGGGCGAACGGCGTTCCAGATGGGCTCGTGGAACTCGCACTCGATTCTCTATGGAATCGCATGGGCGTTCCTTCTCTTTGGTGCAGTCCTGACCCTGGAATTTGCTCCTGATCTGTGGAAGCGTTTCGGCGGCCGTGAGCCTCCGCACTGGGCGCGTTTCTTGAACATGCCTTTGTTGTTTGTAGCCGTAGTTTTCTCGGTGCTGTACCAAACCAGCCTGGCCGATCTTCTACAATCTCTGCCCGAAAAGGTTTCTCCGCTCTGGTCGACTCCACAGTTACCGTTTTTCTTTTTTGTCTCCGCCGTCTGTGCCGGACTCGCGGTTATTATCTTTGCCTCTTGGCACATCAACGTCGCCTCGGGTAAGGGGTTGCCGCCTGAGAGGGTAGCGGGCTTGGGCAAAGTGCTGGCAGCCCTGTTGTTTCTCTATCTTGGCGTGCGCATCGCAGACTTGGCCTATCGCGGCATTCCCCTGTTTGTCTGGAAAGACAATCCTGAAAACGTGCTGCTGGGGCTTGAAATGGGTCTGATCCTCCTACCCATCGTTCTGCTGATCAACGAGAGGAACGTGCAGAGTCCGCGAATGGTTTACCTCTGCTCCGGGATGGTTTTGGCTGGACTGATCACCAACCGGCTGAACACCTGTATCACTTCCGTGGAAGCCGCCATGAACTCGAAATACCTGCCCGGCTGGAGCGAGTTCCTGGTTGCATACAGCATTGTTGGCTTGGGCGTTGCCGCATTTAGTCTGATTGCGAAGCGACTGCCACTATTTCTTGAATCCTAGCAGGGACGGAAGCCTCGGCTAAGGAGTGAACGCTCCGGGATGACGCAAGGTTCAGCGAACCGGGAGTGGCTCCACATCGGACGATTCCGAGGGGGGCATATGTCAGTTCTGCTTACTCTACTGATGTTCAACGGTTTTCGCCGAGGGTGTAAATAGAACTGTGTAAATGGCCATGGGAGGAGAAAATAGGAGACCCCATGGCAATCGATAAGAAGTTGATCGACCAACTGCTGACCGACTACAAGAAGCCCGAGGATATCATCGGGGAGAACGGTCTGCTGGGCATTGCAGGCCGAGATGACCGATCATCTGGGCTACGAGAAGCACGACCCAGCGGGCCACCACCGGGGCAACACGCGCAACGGGAAAAGCCAAAAGACCTTGAAGGGCGACTTCGGCGAGTTGGAGTTGGAGACTCCGCGCGACCGCCAAGCCACGTTCGATCCCAAGATCGTGGCCAAGGGACAGACGCGCTGGACCGGCTTCGACGACAAGATCATCTCGATGTACGCGCGGGGGATGACGACGCGCGAGATCCAGGGCCACCTGGAGGAGATCTACGGGATCGAAGTCTCCCCGGCGCTGATTTCCAACGTGACTGATGCCGTGATCGAGGAAGTGAAGCTGTGGCAGGGTCGGCCGCTGGAAGAGCTGTATCCCATCGTGTACCTGGACGCGCTGATGGTGAAGGTGCGCGATGAGGGCCACATCCAGAACAAGGCCATCTACGTGGTGCTGGGTGTGAACCTGGAGGGGCAGAAGGAAGTGCTGGGACTGTGGGTGGCGCAGACCGAAGGAGCGAAGTTCTGGCTGCAGGTGCTGACGGAGTTGCACAACCGTGGCGTGCAGGACATCCTGATCGCCTGCGTGGATGGGCTGAAAGGATTTCCGGAAGCGATCGAAGCGGTGTATCCGCGCACCGAGGTGCAGCTTTGCATCGTGCATCTGGTGCGAGCTGCGCTGAACTACGTGCCCTGGAAACTGCGCAAACCAGCGGCGGCTGACTTGCAATTGATTTATCGCGCGGCCACGGTGGCTGAGGCCGAACAGCATCTTCAAGAACTGGAGGCGAAGTGGAAAGCCTATCCCAGCGTCAGTCAGGTGTGGCGGCGAAACTGGGCGCGGATCACGCCGTTTTTCAATTACCCGCCGGATATCCGTAAGGCGATTTACACCACCAACAGCGTGGAATCGCTGAACCGGTCGCTGCGCAAGATCATCAAAACGCGCGGGGGATTCCCCAACGAAGAAGCGGCGCTGAAGTTACTATTTCTCGCTCTTCGGCAGGCCGCGAAGAAGTGGACGATGCCGATCCATCACTGGCGGGAAGCCCTGAACCATTTCACCATTCTTTGGCCGGAACGGATGCCGGCCCTGGAGAGAGTTGCCCAATGAAACCGCGCCTGGCTTCTAAATCGCTGGGCCAGGGGAGGGGAACTGCCCCCTTCCCCGGCACCCCATCCCCAAAACCAAACCCTGGCCGTTTACACAGAAGAATTGACACACCTCTCGGAACGGGACAAGCGAGAGTTGTCGATACGAACGGCAACTACATTAGCTTTAGCCCCCTCATAGACAGTCTCGGCCGAACCATCACCTGGGCGGGGGCGAACGGCCAATTGCAGATGAGCTATTATGATTCTTCGGGAACCCCTCGAACGGTCACTTTCACCTACTCGACAATTACCCTCCTCACCGGACCGAAACAGCAGCCATCAAACAGGTATTTTGCCTACCCCGCTCCGTTCCATTGCAGTAAGAGCGGAGGCAACTGCGCCAACATCGATGTCGTAGAGCCCTCGGCAATTTCCAAGTCTGTGTTGTCAAGTGTTACGTTGCCCGACAACACCCAATACACCTTCACGTACAACGACTATGGCGAGCTATCCAAGATCACATATCCGACTGGCGGGTATGTCAAGTATGAGTATGCTCCCTACGTTCATCAGGAGACGTTTTGGGCCTATACGATGGCATCTTGTCCTATTGACCAGTGCGCGAGCGTCAACATCAAGGGCGATTTTCGCGAGGTCAACAAGAAGCGAGTGTGTTCGGCCAACGTGGGAGTGAACGGTAGTTGCCCAAACGAGGATGTAACGGTCTATGTTCCCAATGTGAGTGCGAACACTTCCAGCAATCTTGCTGACGATGTTTATGAGGGCGTTACAGACACTGCCGTCCCGCCGCTTGCCTACCTGAGAAGAACGGTGCAAGCCTATAGTTCTTGCAACGAAAGCGACCTTAACTTCAGCAGGTATTGCACGCCCAAGGATGCCGGTCATAGTGTTTACGATTCAAGTGGGACGCTGCTGAAGCGCACAGCAATCGCGTACTACACGTATGGGCTTTATCCATTCCTCCCGAGTAGCATCACGACTAGCTACAACGGCGGCGCGGCTTCCACCGAACAACTCTCCTACGACACGCAGACGATCCATGTTCTTCAGCCGCTTGGGGTTGACTTCTCTCTGCAAACTCTGCAAAACGTCACAGTCCCGCTCGACAATGTGACCGAACGCAAGGTCTTCGACTACGGGCAGACCACTACGCCGCTTCGAAGAGAAGTGAACACCTACCTACATTACATCACCCCGCACATTTTCGACCGCAAGCTGGAACAACAGATTTACGATGGAGCGAACAACCTCGTCGGCGACACGAAGTTTGAATACGACAATCCCCTGGACGGCACCGTAGCTTCGGGAGCAGTAAATCACGAAGCGCACGGAGCCGCGGGCAACATCAGCGCCATCAAGCGCTGGCGCAACACCGACAATACCTGGCTCACGACGTACTACCGCAAGTACGACGATGCCGGGAACGTGCTTCTGGTACAGGACCCGCTCGGACACCAGACCCAGCTTTTCTACGACGACCTCTGGGGCGATTCGACCTGTGCGCCGACGGGAGGCTCGGCGAAGGCCTATCTGACAAAGGTGATTACCCCGGCTGGGATTACGACCCAAGGAAAGTACAACTCCTGCACGGGCAAGGTAGCGTCCATCATCGATCCGAATTTACAGGTCACGTCCTACACCTACGATCTGTTCGGGCGCCTGCTCACCGCTCTCTCGCCCGCGAATGGCTCGATCACATTCAGCTACCCCAACCCGAATACCGTGAATCGATCGCAAGCGATCACTGCAACTCTGTCGCTCAACCACACCATGACTTTCGATGGGCGTGGACGGATCACGACCTCGGCGCTCACCAGCGATCCCCAGGGTACGACCTACACGGACACGACTTACGACGCCGTTGGGCGGGTGCAGACCGTGAGCAATCCCTACCGCACGGGGGACACGAACTACTACACCACTACGGCCTATGACGCTCTCGATCGGGTGAAGACCGTCACGCAGCCTGACAACAGCACGGTGCAGACGGCGTACTCGACGAATACAACGACGGTCACGGACGAGGCAGGGAAGCAGAGGAAGACCACAGCCGACGCCCTCGGCCGCTTGACCCAAGTTCTGGAGCCGGACGCGACCGGGGCGCTGAACTGGCAGACGAACTACAGCTACGGCGCGCTCGGTAATCTGCTGTGCGTCGAACAACAAGGAAGTGCCCTGACTGCGACCGGATGCTCCACCGTGGACTACTACGGCGGCGACTGGCGCGTTCGCCGTTTCTACTACAACTCGCTGGCGCAACTGACGACGGCGAAGAACCCGGAGTCCAACGCCATCGGCTACACCTATGACAACGATGGCAACGTCCAGACTAAAACCGACGCGAACGGCAGCGTGACGACGTTCGCGTACGTGAACGATCGCATTACCGGGAAGTCCTACACGCAGGGAGGGGGCGTCGCTGCCACGCCCTCGGTCAGCTACACTTACGACAGCATAGCCGGCGGGAACTTCGGCCTCGGCCGCCGCACCGGGATGACGGATGGCTCCGGCAGCACGTCCTGGGTTTATGACGCCAAGGGCAGAGTGAGCCAGATCGGGCAGACCATCAATACGTACAACAAGACGATCTCCTACGGCTACAACTACGACGACTCCGTCGCCAGCATCACCTATCCGAGTGGACGCACGATCACCTACACACCGGGCGCCGCAGGTCGTCCACTGGAAGCGAAGGATTTGGCCAACAGCATCAACTATGTGACCGCCGCCACCTACGCTCCGCAGGGGGCGCTGGCCACGTTCACCAACGGTAGCTCCATCTCGCGCGCCATGACGTACAACTCTCGCCTTCAGCCTTTGCAGTTGTACTTTACGACGGGAACGATTTCTTCGCAGACACTCAGCCAGTTGCAACAGGCGCCGTGCCCAGGGACCGCAGCCACGATCATGAGCCGGAGCTACAACTTCGGCCAGGGCACCAACGACAACGGCAACGTACAAACGGTTACCGACTGTCTGAACACAAGTCGGACACAACACTTCGAATACGACAACCTGAACCGGCTGCTCGACGCCTACACCACCGGCCAGACTACCAACATCGCGCATTGGGGCGAAGTCTATACCATCGATGCCTGGGGAAATCTGACGAACATAGCGATGAAACCGGGATGGCAGAACTCGGAAACGCTGAACGCTGCCGCCGCGAGCGCCCAGAACCAACTGAACGGAT
>JAIQFZ010000207.1 GCA_020073015.1 Terriglobia bacterium
GGTGAGGGTCGTTGGCAGGCGTCGGGTTGCCGGGGTGTTCTGAGAGTTTTTCTTTTAGCCGTGGGTTGGGTTCTGGCCGCGCCGGGGTGTGGCGCGGCCTTGCCGTCCGCAGGTGCCGATCCGTTCCCGATTCCGGGGTGTGATGCCGCCGATCTTCGCTCTGATCTGGGCCGTGATCCGGGTCAGTTTAGCCGCCCGATGCGGTCCTGATTCGAGGGCCGATTCCTGACCGGGCAGTGGCGATTCTGGCGCTGTGGGGGTGACGTTCTTGCCCTCCCGAGGATCGGTTTCCGGGGGTAGGTTTTTTGCGCCGCCTTCGGCGTCGGGAGTAGGGGTGACACGTCACCCCGGAACGGGTGCTGCGCGCGAACGCGCGGTTAGCGCGCGCGAACTTGTTGAAAGCAGAGCAGCTAAAGAAAAAATCCGCCATCGACGGGTGGCCCACTCAAGCCCGGTTTTGGCTTGAGTGGGGCCTTTCTGTCGGCGTAATCTGGCCTCATGCCTTGGGGATTAAAACGATTTCAGGAAACCGGACACAGCCACTTCGTGACGTTTTCCTGCTATCACAGGAGCGAACCTGAGCGGGGCATGCTCGCCGATGCCATCAAGTCCCTGAAACAAGGCGTATCGCGACGCCTGATCGGCGAGGCCGAGCATTTTTGGCAGAAGCGCTATTACGATTTCAACATTCGGAGCTATTGCCAGTTCGTCGAAAAGCGGCGTTATATCCACCGCAATCCCGTGAAGCGCGGGCTTTGTAAACGTCCGGAAGATTGGGAGTGGAGCAGCTTCCGTCAGTGTGCGACAGGATGCGAAGGAGCAGTGGAGATCGAGTGCGAGTGGACAGCCAGACAACGCGAGCGTGCCGCGGGCACACTTTCTCCTGCAGTGGAACTGCCCCACTCAAGCCAAAACCGGGCTTGAGTGGGCCACCCGCCACGCCAGTAATAACCCAAATCTCTCCGTGAGTCGCTGATGCAGGTAGGAAGCGGTGCGTGCAGGTTCAACAGGGAGGATATCGCGATGGTAAAGGGACTAGTTCTTCTTCTGATAACGCTCGGCGTTGGGACGGTTGTTCTGGGGCAGACGTCTGCAGATCTAAACGCTAAGTACCGGCAGTTCGCTTCCTATGAACTGCGCCCGGACAGCGTAATGACGCCCAAGTACGCAACCGATGGTCAAGTATGCGAGATAGCGATAGAGAGACGGCAGAAGACAGAAACCGGCATCGTGTTCGCTGCCCCTTTCTCGGAACATGAAGTATCGGAGTTTATCGACGAACTTGCTCCAGAGGCGGAGCGCGGACGTAACCTAACAAAAACCCTAAATAGCCGGGTCGATGGTGGTTTCATCACAACCGAGTACACCTATGAGAACGTGCTTGTCCGGGTGTACGGAATCACTCGGCCAGTTCCCGCCGGCGACAGAGTGATAGTCATCACCTGGCCGAAGAGAACGTGCAGCGGAGGGCAGAATTCTGCGACCTCCGAGAACGTGGACCCGAAGACGAGAAATGCTCATTTGACGATTCCAGTCACGGCATCCGGCAAACCAAAGCAGTAAATCTACGATTTGAAGGAGGCACAACTACAACGGGTGTCCTCGTGAGTTGGCGCAAAAGAAGAAACCAAAACCGACTCCGAAGCCGAAACCGCGCCCATTAGTACAGCAGGTCCGCGAGGTCACTAGGACAGTGATTCCCGGCAAGGAGGCCAAACGCGAGATTGACTATTATCCTGTTGACCCACAAACAAGGAAAATCGAATACACGGGTCACACATTAGTTCTGTCGGAACAACTCGTCGGACCGCCCCCGCCCCAACTCCCTGGAATATGCAGTCCTGCGTGTTCCCAAACGAACGAATTTGAGGATTCCAACACCGTTTTTGTCCATGATCCCTATTCGGTTGAAAGGAGATGGAGCATCGGTAATGGTCAGGGAAAGGCAGCACCAGCTGGCGTACTCGCCCCGGATGGAAAAGTGTACGACTACGAGATCCTACACTTGTCAGTGGAGCCCGGAGTCAAAGAGCCTTTCCAGATGGAGTACAAGAACGATTCAAATCAGTGAGGATACGAACATGAAATGGCGTGAGTGGATTGTCGCCCTCGTTGCGTTGACATTGGTCATTGGGATTAGTTATGCCTCGCGAGGACGGGCTGAAGGCGAAGAGTGGCTTCAATGGAGCGATGATGTGAGGGTTCAGTATCTGTCGAACTACTTAGCAGCGTTTTCTCATGGATTTCACACCGCTTGCGAAACGATGCAAGAGGCGGGAACGACGCACAAACCGAAAGAAGCCCCGATTGAGGTCTGTATGTCGAACCTTCCAAGGTACAGCAAGACTCTCGACCTATATGCAGATGAAATTACGCAGTTCTATCGTCAGTACTCTTCCGACCGATTCGCAACGGTTCAGGAGATTATGGATTGCCTGTCAGACTCACGGGGTCTGAGCCTACAACAAATTCATGAGGACCTTGGGAAGCGCATTCCTCACTCGCAGGCGGGAAAGCCCACATCGGTTTCTCCTCCTGTTGAAAGACCTTGAGCGCTGACATAGGAGGAGCCTGTTGATCTCGCCTAAAGGCGCAAAATAAGCCGCCGAGTCAAGCTGTATTTTACGACGCCAATATGAAGAGGACGACGCTCCCGGTCGGTACGCAAGTCCTCCTTACAGACAAGGGTACCCTGTCAGGTCAGGGGGTGTAGCAAAATCCCCTCAGGTCATAGTACCCCTCTCCGAGTTTGACGGGATAGGAGACAGAGCGCTCTGAAACCGGCCCTCCCATATATTGTGGTCGTCCTCACGGGCACTACAAGACACCTCGAAGTGGTGTGGCATGGGCGCTCTGCGCGTTGTTTGCGGGAAAGGCGATATTCATCAAGCGCCCATTGCCATCGTAGTTGCAGGTCGTCACGTTTTGGCTTTCGTCTTTGATGGTTCTTGTTCGGCCTTCGAGCTACGATAGTAGACAATCAACAGAATCAAGCCCGATGCAAATACCACCGCCCCAGCAAGGATCGAAGCAGTGGTCCACGAATACGCAATCCAAGCGGTGAGCGACACAAGACCGAGAAACCACGTTGCGCAAGCCCAGTCTTCCTTCTTAAGAATCACAGCGTCAAAGACCCCTGAAGCAAAAACCGCTGCTAGCGCCAACGCCCCCACAGCCGTGCCGTGACGTTCAAGAAGTGCATTCCAGTTCAACACAAACCCTAATCGCACGATCATGGCACGTTCCTGCATGTCCATCTTGCGTAGGCGTCAGCCGTGGTCGCGAAGACCGAACCTTCAACTCCTACAAACAAAAGAACCTCTCCTGCTAGTGCACCGCCTGTTGTCGCGGTGGCACCAGTGGACAAAGCCTCTGACGCTTCTGCGGCCTGACCCGGATATTGCAACAAATTGGTGCCTGTGGTCGTCATGAGCTTGCCATAAGCCATGGGGCCTGCAGAAAGGGCACCTTTGCCGAGTAGCGCAATCCCTTCCCCCTTGGCCCAACTCCAGGTAATTGTGAAAAGCGAGATGGCGCTGAAAGACGGAACCATCGTTTTGGCCATGAAGTTCCCGGCAGGTCCATAGCCCGTCTTTAGGAAATTATCGATGCACTGCTGCTTGGTCTGCTTCGGCCCGTTGTTTGCGGGTTGCGGCGGTGGCGGGGTCGGCTCGGGAAGGTCTAGCAGAGAACCTCCCCTTCCCCCGGCGCAATAGTCGCCCAAATACATGTGGTCCATATAAATACTATAGCAGCCCGTAAGGAGCCAGCAGCCTCCAATACCCCCCTCTGCCCCGAACCTGAAATCGCAGATCTCAGGTATGAGACCAAGAGGATCTATGTAATTCAGCGGACCATTGAGAACATACGTGTAGCGATTCCAGGTCTGTGGATCTTGCGCAGAGCCCATGAGCGGGTCCGGCGAGTTGAACCGGCCATACAAGTTCTGGTATCGACGGAACACCGCGAAATCGTCGCCTACATCCGAATCGCGCTCGTAGGAAGTGAACTTCCACTTGAGATTGCTGCCATACCAGTTCTCACCGAACGGTAGATGACCCTGCTCTACCGGACTTCCCGGAGATGCGTCCGCGAGAACTCCACGAATTGACAACTGATCGCTCTCGTAAAACGTGTAGGTCGAGGAAGCCTTCGAGGCAATCAGTCGGCTGCCCAGGTAGACGTACTGTACCGAAGGATTACCGGGTAAAGCGCCCGGAGCATATTCGGCAATCGGCTGAGCACCAGCGAAGACATAAACCACATCGCTTCCGCCTTGTTTTGTCCGCCGCACGCGAAGACCGTTGGCATCGTACTGATTGGTGACGCTCGCAGCGGCGTAGCTCACCATTCGGTTCTCTGCATCCCAGGTCAGGGCATACGTACCGTCATTCATGAGATTGCCATTCGCATCGTAGGTGAGGTTGAGCCGATTTGTCGTTGGAGAGGGGTTGACAGTCTGGGTGCCGCCATTCAGAACCTGAGTCAGGCGATTGCCGTAACGGTCGTAGGTCCAGCTCATGGTCTTCTGGGGATAGCTGGCCGAACCTGTCGTGGAGAACGAAGTCAGGCGTGCCAGAGCATCGTACCCATACGTCGCCGAGCGGCCACTGTTCACCAAGTCAGTAATGGCGGTGATCTGGCCGTTGTTGCCGCCACTCTGGTTGTCACCTGGAGCGCGGGGGCGGACGCGGAACTCGAGCGGCAGCAACAGGCGCTCGTGAAGACCTACACCAGCGCCGCCCATGAGCGGGGCGCTGCCATCCTGGGCTT
>JAIQFZ010000208.1 GCA_020073015.1 Terriglobia bacterium
GCTTTCCCAAGGCCTGGAACGCCCGGTGGGAGCGGCTGTCTCCGCTATACTGACCCATGTGCGCCTGAATCCGCGGAGCTTCGTCTGGCTGCTCCGGCGAAGCCTGGTGGCCGCCTTCGACGACGGGTGCCTCAGCACGGCCAAGGGCGCGGCCTACTCCGCATTGCTTTCGTTCCTTCCGGTGCTCGCCTCGGCCGCTACCATCCTGGTCCAGACGCGCGCGCAGTTCATCTCGCGGCCCCTGGAAGATGCCCTCTCGGAAATCGTGCCGCCGGGTTCCGAGGGGCTGGTGGTGCAGCAGTTCCGCGTCAGCGGCGCGCGCCCGCTTTCGCTGCTGATCGTTGCCGGGGTGGTCTCGGTGTGGGCCGCGTCCGGGGTTATCCAGAGCCTGATAGAAGGCTTCCAGGCGGCCTATCGCGTACCCCGCAGCCGCGGCTTCTTGCACCAGAGCGGTGTGGCCATGGCCCTGGTGCTGCCCAGTTCCGTCGATACTGGGCAAGTGAGCGCCCACTATGACAAGGGCGTGCTGAAGATCAACCTCGCCAAGAAGGCCGAAGCCAAGCCCAAGCAGATCAAGGTGAACGTTGGCAGCGAGAAGACCCTCGAAGCCAAGGTTCACGGCAAGGCCGCATAAACACCGCTGCATGGTTGTCAGGTTGCGAATGGTGAGTGAGAGAAATGGGAGGCGGCTTGTCGCGCCTCCCCGTTGTTTGTCACCCCGAACGAAAGGAAAATCCATGAAAAACACCAAATTTGTCGTGAAAGTGAACCGCGGCGGTACTCGCGCCCCTGAATACGTGCAGCGGATTGATCGGACTCCCATCCGGATGACTGCCCACCGTACCCTGGCACTGGTTATGGGACGATTCACGGCCGAAGACACTGTCAAATCCATCCAAAATTCCCGGCGCGTCCCGGAATTAGTGCCCGTACAGGTTTAGGATCAATCTTGGAGTAACTAGGGTTTTAGTTTTCAGAACGGCGGAGAGGGCGTTAGCACTACACGTTTTGGCAGTCGCAGCAAGACGCGTCTCTGTGGCAGGTCGATGGAGCAACGATCTCATCCCACGCGCATCGCCATTGTCGGCTGTGGCAATGTCGGGGCGACCTATGCCTACGCGTTGCTGCTGAACCGGCTCTCGTCCGAAATCGTCCTGATTGATGCCAACCGCGCCAAGGCCGAGGGTGAGGCGATGGACCTCAACCACGCCATGCCGTTCGCACATCCCACGCACATCTGGGCGGGCGACTTCGCGGACTGCGCGGGCGCGGCCGTTACCGTGCTCAGTGCCGGCGCGGGCCAGCGGCCGGGCGAGACTCGGCTTGACATGGTCGTGCGCAACGGCGAGATTTGGCGGCAGATCATTCCGCAGATCGTGCAGCACAACCCCAACGGCATCCTTCTGATTGCCACGAATCCGGTGGACGTGTTGACGTATGCCGCCCTCAAGCTCTCCGGGTTGCCCGCGCAGAGGGTGATCGGGTCGGGCACGATCCTCGACACTGCGCGCTTCCGGTACCTGCTCAGCCAGCATTTTCGTGTGGACTCACGCAGCGTGCACGCCTTCATCATTGGCGAGCACGGCGATAGCGAGGTGCCAGTGTGGTCGCTGGCGAACATCGCCGGGATGAAGCTGGAAGATTTCTGCCGCGTGCAGGGGGTGGAACTCAGCCCGGCCACCCGGCAGAGCATCTACGAACAGACCCGCGATGCCGCCTACCACATTATTGAGCGCAAGGGCGCGACCTACTATGGGGTGGCTGCTGGATTGATCCGCATCACTGCGGCCATTCTGCGCGATCAGAACACGGTTTTTTCTGTCTCGACGTTCATACGCGATTATTACGGGATCGGCGACGTCTGCCTGAGCCTTCCGGCAGTTTTGAATCGGGAAGGAGTGGATCGCGTCCTGCGGCTTGAACTCAACCCGGAAGAAGCAGCCGGGCTGTGCCGATCGGCAGAGGTCTTGCAGGGCACGATCGCGAAGCTCAAGCTCTAGACTGCGTGCTGCGGAAAAATGGAATCGGTGGACCTCAGCTAAGCTCGATAAAGAAAGCACTTTTGGACAAGAAGTAAGGTCACGCTCTCGCGTTCGAGGATAACCAGGGTCTGGTCAAATGTGAACATTTCTGAAGAGCTGCGCGGGGTATTCTGCAGACAGCCGATGAAAATCCACCTCCATATCGGCTTCTTGAGCGCGCAGCTCCTGATGTGCGTCGCCGCGTGGCAGCCAGCAACGGCGCAACCATCGAATACGCCCGCGATTGAGCCTCGTACTGCGCTGACCTCAGAACAGGTGGTGGACAAGCTGATCCAGAGAAACCTGGAACGCGCCCAGGCGTTGGCCGCTTACCAGGGGACCCGAATTTATCGGCTTGAACACCACGGCTTCCCGGGTTCCAGAAGTGCAGAGATGATCGTGGCTGTATCGTATCGCTCTCCGGGAACGAAGGAGTTCAGCATCCGGTCTGAAAAGGGCTCCCCTTTCCTGATTGAGAAGATATTCCACAAGTTGCTGCAGAGCGAAAAGGAAGCACTGACCGAGGAGAACCAGGCTCGCGTAGCCCTCAACAATGATAACTACCGGTTCGCTCTGGTCGGGTACGAGAGTATGCCGACCGGCCCTTGTTTCATCCTCTCCGTCGAGCCCCTAACCAAAAACAAGCTTCTCTACCGCGGCCGAATTTGGGTGGATGCAGAGGACTTTGCCGTGGTGCGTATTGACGCGGCGCCCGCGAAAAACCCTTCCTTCTGGACGAAAGAAACCAGGATCGAACAGGCCTATGCCAAGGTCGGCGATTTCTGGCTTCCCATTTCCAATCGAAGCAGCAGCGCGATTCGATTGGGAGGCCAGACCTATTTCACAATTGACTACCAGGACTACCAGATTACGGCTGCTGCCCAGTTCGATGCGCTCGGCAACGTCGCAGGGTACCGATAGCGCTCTTCTTGATTGAAGAAGAGAAGGTCGGGGCGCAGCTGCTCAATCGTGTAGAACGACGTTCAGCAGTGAACTGTGAACCTGTAGGCCGCCTTCTACTCCTCCGGCATAGTGGATGAAGCCCAATTTCCGGAACCGGTTCATAAAAAAGCTCACTCGGGAACGAGTAGTGCCGACCATATCTGCGAGAGTCTCCTGACTGATCTTGGGGACCACGGTCTCGGGCACTCCTTCTTTGCCAAAATGAGCGAGCATAAGAAGGACACGGGCCAGCCTCTTTTCGCTGGAATTAAACAGCTGGTCGACCAAGTCCTCTTCGTAGCGGATATTGCGGGCCAGCAAATATGCCACGAACAGATCGGACAAAGAGTGCTCCCGATGAAGCGCGTCCATCATCGCCTTCTTCTCGATCCGCAGAAGCTGGCAGTCGGTCATTGCCGCCGCGGATCCCATACGGACAGCCTGCCCTGCCAGCGAGCCTTCCCCAAAAAAGTTCCTCTCACCTAATAGACCGATCGTCGCTTCTTTGCCGACCTTCGAGACGACGGTGAGCCTGACTTTGCCTTTTTGGATATAGAAGACAGCGTCAGCGGCATCCCCCTGCATGAAGATCCCTTGTTTCTTGGCAACGGTGAGGCTCTTCCTCCCCTCGCCAATGGACGCAAGGAAGGTGCTGGGGTTGAATCCGCGGTTCTTCTTGGATACTGCAACAGAAGCCATCAGCCTCGATTGTAGTCCCAAATGTGGTCCTGCTGGATTCATAGTGCAAACAACGGATGCACGATGCATCAGAACGAGGTTTAGCTTGCACGCATTGGAGTGGGGTGATTTCGTGTTTGGCGAGAGCAGTTACTTTTCCGAAGCCGCCAGGCGCCGATCTCGATGGGGTTCGGTGCGCGGCTGCCCGGTACTAAGCTCACATTTCTCTCCCGGCTTAGCGCCGCAAGTGGGGCAGCGCACCGCCAGTGTTTGTTTCTCGGTGACTCTCATGGCTACATAATGAGCGTTTACTCGGCAGCAAGATGGTCAATTGTGAACAGTGCATTCGAACGGGAACCCAACGTTTGCTGCGCGTTGCGAAAGCTGTTGCCCCTGAGTTTAAACATGACAGCCTATTCCCCACCGCGCGGCGGCTGGCTCTCCAACTAGATACCTTTTGCCAGGAGCCAGAGGATTTCAATCAGGCTTGGGGCCATCTCCTGAAGGTTCCCACGTCACCTGCGAGAGGCAGCCTCTCGACCCAAATTGGGCGGAGCCTGGAATTCTGTTCTCGGGAGCAGGACACTAAACTGGCGAGTGTCTTCTAAGTTATTGAATAGAAGCAGCTTGGCAGCCGGACCTGTAAGCCGAATTCT
>JAIQFZ010000067.1 GCA_020073015.1 Terriglobia bacterium
GCGAAAAGCTTTTCCTGAGACCTGAGACCTGAGACCTGTTTTCTGCTATGCTAAGCGGTTTTCTCCTATGGAACGTCGCGCCCAAAAATATCACCGGGATCGCCTGAGCGAGGCGCTGCGGGAGGAGATCGAAACCATTCTCGAAGGTGAGTTGCGAGATCCTCGGATCGGCCTAGCCAGCGTCTCCGAGGTGCAGATGGCCGAAGATGCCCGCTCCGCTCGCGTCCTGGTCGCGGTGGCCGGCGACGACGCCGAGGCCGAGCGCACGCTCGAAGGGCTCGATGCCGCGAAGAATTTCGTGCGCCACGAATTGGCGGAACGATTGCATCTCCGCCGTCCGCCGGAACTTTTTTTTCAGATTGACCGTTCTCATCAGTTAGAAAGTCGCGTGAAAGAACTGCTCGATCGCGAAAAGAAACGCCGTAAGCACTAGCTCTCAGCCATCAGCTGTCAGCCATCAGTAAGAGCTGAGCAATATGTCGCGCGTGATGGCTGACAGCTGATAGCTGACGGCTGATAGCTTCGTATGCTGGACCGCGTCTTACAAGAGATTCGCGCGCGTCAACGGTTCGTGGTCACCTCGCATGCCCGTCCGGACGGCGATGGCATCGGGTCCGCGCTCGCCTGTGGCCAGATTCTGCGCGTGATGGGCAAAGACGCCGAAGTCGTCATGCACGACGGCGTCCCGCGCATCTACCAGAACCTGCCCTTCGCCGATCGCGCCATCCAGGCTGACGCCGTCCCGCCCACCGACGCTGTTATCCTGCTCGAATGTGACAGCATCAAGCGCACGCTGCTCGAGGGCCTCGAAGATTCGTTCCTCATCAACATTGACCACCACGTCAGCGGCCGTGATTTCGGCCACATCAACTGGATCGATTCCACCGTCATGGCGACAGCCGAGCTCGTCTATCGTCTGGCTCGGCGTGCCTGCGTACCCGTCGACGCCCATATCGCTACCTGCCTCTATACGGCGCTCATGACCGACACCGGCTCATTCATGTTTGCAGGCACCAACGAGCACACCTTCACCGTCGCGCGCGAACTCGTGCTCGCTGGAGCCGATCCCGCCCTGTGTGCCCGTCACATCTATTTCGGACACTCCACGGCCAAGCTGCGCCTCCTCGGCGCTGCGCTTTCCAACCTGCATCGCGAAGGTCCGCTGGCCTGGATCTGGGCGACACAGGAACAGATGCAGCGCTTCGGGGCCCGCGAAGAAGATTGCGAAGGGCTGGTCAACTACGCGCTCTCCATCGGCGACGTGCAGGTCGCCATCTTCTTCCGCGAGTTGCCCGATCAGCGTTACCGCGTCAGCCTTCGCAGCAAAGGAGAGATCAACGTCTCCACCGTAGCCGAGCATTTCGGCGGCGGCGGCCACAAGTGCGCCAGTGGGTGTTCCCTCGACGGGCCATTGGCGATCGCGGTAGCGAAGGTTGTCGAGCAACTGCGCTCTGAGGCGGCAACCAACACGAATGCGTTTACGAGATAACTATGGGTTTAGCTCGCCGAACGCGCACCGAAGTGTTGCTGCTGGTAGCGTTTTGCGGATTTCTTTTCTTCTACGGCCTCGGCTCCTTCGGCTTGGTCGGCGCCGATGAACCGCGCTACGCCCAAGTCGCGCGCGAAATGCTCGAGCGCCACGACTGGATCACTCCCACACTGCAAGGCAAGCCCTGGCTGGAAAAGCCCGCCCTCTACTACTGGCAAGCCATGGCGTCGTACCGTGTGGGGTGGGTATTCCTGCCCGGCCAGGATCAAAACAACGGCGGTGTCACCGACCAGACCGCCCGCCTGCCCGGGGCCGTTGACGCCGCCCTCATGATCGCGGCCATCTACTTTTTCCTGCGCCGCTTCCGCCCCGGCAGCGAGGAGGACGGCGCGTTGATCACCGCCGGTTCCGCCGCCATCATCGGATTCTCCCGCGCCGCAGCCACCGATATGCCCCTTGCCGCGACCTTCACGATCGCCCTACTCGGCTGGTACGCCTGGCATGAAAGCGGGAAGCGCGTTTATCTCGCGGCGTTTTATGTCTTTCTGGCCCTCGGAGCTCTGGCCAAGGGCCCGGTCGCGCCCGCCCTCGCCGCAATCGTCATTCTGATCTTCGCGGCTGCCCGGCGCGACTGGCGTGCCGCTTCCCGCACGCTCTGGATTCCCGGCATCGCACTCTTCCTTGCCGTCGCCCTCCCTTGGTATGTCGCAGTGCAAGTCCGCAATCCCGATTTTTTCCGCGTCTTCATCCTTGAGCACAACCTCGCCCGCTTCGGTAAGGATGTGTATCACCACCGCCAGCCCTTCTGGTTCTACATTCCCGTCCTGCTCCTGAGCCTCATGCCGTGGACGCTTTGGCTGATCCTGGCCATCGTCGAGCGCGTGCGTTTGCTCTGGTCCGAAGGGAAGAGCGCTGTCGCGACTGCCGAAGATTCCTGGCAACTCTTCCTGCTGATCTGGCTGCTGGTACCGATCGTGTTCTTCAGCGCATCGCAATCGAAGTTGCCCGGATACATCCTGCCCGCGATCCCCGCCGGCGCTCTGCTTGTCTCCGAGTACCTGGCCGCCCGCCGCACGGAACAGACAAGAATCTCTCTGCCCCTGGCCGCAACTCACGGAGCCCTCTGCGGACTGCTCGTGTTCGGCGCCCTGACAGCAGCCTCGATTCAACTGAACCACCGTCTCGTGCCGGGCAAGGGAACCTACATCGCCGCCGCGATGGCTGCCGTCTTTGCCCTCGGAATCGCCGCCGCCCTGCTTTCCCGCAGCGGTTTGCGCTTGGTGCGCTCTGCCACCATGCTCGCCATCGTCGTGAGCGTTGGGGGCATCTTGCGGCTGGCTGCCCCCGTCGTCGACGCCACCCAGTCCGCCCGACCCATCGCGGAAAGCATTCAGGCCTTTTCGCACGAGCCTGTCCCCATTGCGATTTACCACATCAATCGCGTGCAGGAATATGGTCTGGAGTTCTATCTGAATCGCCCGGCGCAGGATTACGAGAATGGCCGTGTGCCCACCGATGCTCACGTCTTGGTGACGGCACAGAATACGCAGTCCCAAGTTGCCCAACTCGTTCCGGGACGCCGGGTGTCGTATTTAGCCAGCATCCCCCAGCAAAAACTCGATGTGTATTGGGTAGGGAAATAGAAAGAAGGTGTCAGGTCACAGGTCTCAGGAAATCTCAGCGTGCGGGCGACGTGATTTCGGAAAAAGGGCTTTCGATTCCGAGAGCCAAAAGCCCAGAGCCTCCCTCGACACCCTTGACCTAAGACCTGTGACCTGTGAGCTGGTGTACCCTGAAACTTTGAAACTTGGCTTTCCTCATGGAAATCCTCGATCTCCGACATTTCTCTGCTGCTGATCTTCGCCCGTTGCTGGAAGACGAGGTCGCCATGTGGGGACGCCTTCTCTCCTGGGACTACGCCGGTTCCGCCGAGATGATCCTGCGCTACATGGATGCCAAGATTCTCCCCGGCTATGCCGCCATCGAGCGCGGCAGCATCTTCGGCTATTCATTTTTCGTGTACGAGCAGAGCAAGGGCGTGATCGGCGATCTCTATGTCCGCGACGGCGGCCGCACCTCCACTCGCCGCGAAGTCGAAGAGCGCCTCCTCACCCACGTCATCGAAACCCTCCAACAATCGCCCGGCATCCACCGCGTTGAGGCGCAGTTGCTGATCCACGACACGGGAGAAGTCGCGCGGCCCTTTCTGCAGCAGGGATTCAGCCGCCATCCGCGTGTGTTCATGAACTTCGACATCGGCAAGCACCCGCCGACGGCGCCGCCGCTCAAGCCGGAATTCGAGATCCGGCCCTGGTCCGAGCCGGAGTACCAGGCGGCTGCCGCCGTCATCACCGCCGCCTATCGCGGACACGTCGATTCGGACATCAACGATCAGTACCGCACCCTTGCCGGGTCGCTCCGCTTCTTGAACAACATCGTACGCTTTCCCGGATGCGGCACCTTCGATCCGCAAGGATCGTTTGTGGTTTCCCAGCGCCGGAGCCGTTCGCTGGTCGGCTTGATTCTTTGCTCGCAGATCCGTCCCGACGTAGGGCACATCACGCAAGTCTGCGTGTTGCCCGAATACCGGTCCGCCGGGCTGGGTGTGGCCTTGCTGGCCGCCACTACCAGAAGCCTGCGCGAGCGCTGCTTCCAAGCTATCTCTCTGACCGTCACCGAAGCCAACGACCGAGCCATCGCCCTCTACAAGCGCATCGGCTTCGAGTCGACGTGGGTGTTCGACGCCTTTGTATGGGAAGGGTAGAAGCAGTAGTCAGTGGTCGGTGACTCTTGGGCAGTTTGAGATTAGTGAGTCACGTAACAACGCGGAGATGGTGGGATTGGCTCCTGTCGAGCCTCAACTGGAAGCCAGGAGCCAGAAGCTAAAAGCTAGGTCCTACCGCCGCAGCAGCGCCATCACCCATCCCGCCACGAATACTCCGCCCACAAACATGGCGAAGCAATAGAGGCCGTAGCGGACCTGTTCCATCGGTGTGTTCTTCTGGGTAATGCCAAACACGATCGACGCAAACACTGCGAACACCACGGCAGCGGCGAAGTGAGAGAGGTTGAGGGTCACGGCTTCTTCCCCAGGGCAATGTGATGCGCATCGGCGGCGGCGATGAAGTTCAGCAGCCCGGCCACGATCAGGAACGTCTTGCCATAATCCGCCGCAGCATTCGCGGCCAGATTGTCGCCCCATTCCATGATCCGTGCCAAAAAGTAGAGCGCGCCCGAGCCCACGTCGCCAATAAAACCGAGAATGTCGAGGATGTCTCCGCCGTTCGGCTTATAAATCCGTCCGTGCATGCCAAGACCAATCACAAACATCGCGACCACGGAAACCAGCAGCAGAATGCCGCGCACGTAGCGCTTCAGCAGGATGTGTCCGGCCCCTGGGATCAGCCAGCCCACGATGGGCGCAACCACCGCGATGGTTGTCAGTGGATACTCCGGCTCGGCAGCCGCGTTCTTCGTTTTATCGGTCGTGGGTTTGGCCATTCAGATCGTCACGATCTCGCGTTGGATTTTACCAGTGACCTCGGCGCTTCCCTTCCGCACCAGCACGTTCACTTCGCTGCGCACGCCGAACTCGGGCAGATACACGCCCGGCTCGATCGAGAAACAGGAATTGGGCAGAATGCGCCGCTCGTCGTGGATTTCGAGATCGTCCATGTTTGCGCCATTCGCATGCACGTCGGTGCCGATGGAGTGGCCGGTGCGATGGATGAAAAAATCTCCGTACTTCGCTTTCTTGATGTGGTCGCGGACTGCCCGGTCCACTTCCCATCCGGCGATCGCCTTGCCGGCCGCGATGGCATCGACCACGGTTTTCACGCCAATATCACGCGCCTCACTGACGACTTTGAAAACCTCGCGCTGGCGGTCCGACGGGGTCTTGCCCACGAAACCAGTCCAGGTAATGTCGTAGTACACCGCGCCCGGCGTGTTCTTCTTGGCCCACACGTCGAGCAGAACAAAATCCCCTTCGCGAATCGGCACGGGACGATCGGCGCGCGGCTCATAATGTGGATTGCCGCTGTTGGCGTTCACGGCGACAATGGGCGGATCGTCGGTCACCATGTTCTCGCGTCGAAACGCTTCCATGAACCACTGCTGGATTTCATGCTCATGCGTGCCGCCCGAGCGGACGCGCTGCCCAATTTCTTTGAACGCTTCGCCGGTGACCGCGTCAATCACGTCGCGCGCGGCGAAGTGCGTTTTGATTTGCTCTTCGCTCCAGGTAGCTTCGAATTGCGCGACCAGGTCGGCGGAGCTGACGATGTTCTTGCCCAGGCCGCGAATCATGTCTGCCGTGCCCGCATCGACCAGCGAGATCGTGAACACAATGTTATTCGGCGAGTACTGCATGGCAATCGTGCGATGCGCGGCCAGCAACCCTTTCAGGCTATCGAACAGTTCCTGCCATCCGGCGTACTGGCGTTTCTTGCCGGGCAGAGTGTCGAGGTGTCCCGCTTCAATTTTGTGGACCAGTTTGACCGGCTCACCTTTGGCCGGGATCAGGTAGTACCAGCGCCGCGTCACCATGAGCCCATCGGGCAGGCCCAGCAGTCGATAGCCAATGGGATCGCGATGATGGTGGTCGTAAAAAAGCCAGGCGTCGATGTTGCGCTCGCGCAGGGCTTGCTGGATTGCGGAGAGATCCATAGACAAAAAGTCATTCTACACGATTGAGTCGGACTGGCGCCGGTGTAGAGTAAAGGCTGGCCGACGATTTTTCGCACCCTATTACAAGCAAATCAGGAAAGCGAGAGCAGCCCCACACCCCAAGAAGCAGCCGAACGAGACCGCCAATGGCCAGCGCGGCCAGCTGTGTGCAGGGGCCAAATGCCAGTACAGGCGGTCGAGCCGAAAATCCTCCATCCGCCACCACTGCCTCTCGTAACCCAAGGTTTGCAGGCGCGCGAAGGCCTGCCCGGCAACGAGATTCGCCGCAGTACAACTCCCCGCCGTAAGGCACATCAACAGCGCAAACAAGAGTGGCTTGTGCAAACCGAACTTAACTATTTCCGATGAGGATTTTGCCATATCTCGTCGAGCGAGGAAACTCGTGACAGCCCATGAGCACACCGCTAGAGTGACCTGTTTTGTGATAAAAATTACTGTAATGCCAACGAACGTCTCTGGCAGTCTGAACCCGCCACAATCCGGTGCAGCATGTTGAGGGCAGCGTTTATCGCGCTCTCGGAAAGCCGGTGGCTGCGCGGTGTGGCCGAGCGCTCCCGCTTCGGCCAGCGCACCTCTGCTCGCTTCGTAGCGGGCACCCAAGTCGCGGATGTCGTTCGTGCCGCCGCCGCGGTCAACCGGTTCGGTGCGGGTGTTTCCATCGACAACCTGGGCGAAAACGTCACTAACGCCGAGGAAGCGCAGGCCAGCGCCGCGCTTTATCACCGCCTGCTCGACGAAATTGCGGCCGACAAACTCAACGCCAACATCAGCCTCAAGCTAACTCACATGGGCCTGGACGTGGACGAGAACATGGCCTATGAGATCGTCCGCGGCCTGGTTGCCGAAGCGGCCAGCATGTCGCCGAAGAATTTTGTCCGCGTGGATATGGAAGGCTCGCCCTACACGCAGCGCACGCTCGACTTTGTGCACGAACTGCACCGCGTGCCGGGCAACGCTGGATGTGTGGGCGCAGTCATTCAGTCGTATATGCGGCGAGCCGAAGCCGACATTGAAAAATTGTTGGCCGATGGCATCCGCATCCGCCTCTGCAAAGGCGCCTACAAAGAGCCTGAGGAGATTGCCTTCCAGAAAAAGTCGGAAGTGGATGCGAGCTATGTGAAGCTGATGAAGATCCTGATGAAGAGCGGGATCTATCACGGCCTAGCGACCCACGACGAAGCCATCATCAAAGAGGCGAAGGCCTTTGCCATCCGTGAAAACATTCCCCGCAACGCTTTTGAATTCCAGATGTTACATGGCATTCGCCGCGACCTGCAGCAGGGCCTGGTCAAGGACGGCTGGGCGATGCGCGTGTACATTCCGTTCGGGACCGAGTGGTATCCCTACCTGATGCGCCGGCTGGCAGAACGCCCGGCAAATGTTTTGTTTATCGCAAAAAACCTGTTGCGGCAGTAAAAACAAGTCTCGCGGTCCTGCCTTCGTGTTCAAAAAAATGCACCCCAATTCTGCGGTGTCCTCTGAAGGGAGCCGGGCTAGTTTGTCGTTCTAGAAGGTGGAAGCCACCTGGTTCGAAGTCACAGCCTGCCCCCTCGGCTAATGTGCTTGACTCGCGCGGGTTCCAAGGGTCCGTGATTCGCAAGAAAGTGCGTCGAGACTCGGCTTTCAGTGGAAATCCTCCGTGCCGTCATGGGGAAGGACGGCATGGAGGTTTTTTTGACGCGCACTGCCGACGAACCGCCCCGATCTCGACTGGCTCAGGAGCGCAGGCCGTTCATCGTGCGACTAGCCGTCAGTAAAGCCGGAACGTCACCTCGATATTCACCACCACCGCAACCGGCCGCCTATCTTTGAGCGCGGGCTCGAAGCGCCATTGGCGGACAGCGTCGATGGCTTTCTGGTCGAGGCCCATACCGAGTGTGCGTGCGACGCGGACATCACCCGGCCGCCCGTCGGCTCCGATCACGACTTGCAGAACGACGACACCCTGGTACCTTGCCTTCCGGGCTTCTTCCGAGTATTCGGGCTCCGGATCGTAAATAGCGTGGGGTGCGCTCACGCCTCCGCCGACACGGTAGATCTCCCCACCGATGCCACCCCCGCTCCCAGGACCCACACCTGGGCCCCTGCCCGTCCCGACTCCGCCCTCCGATCCACTGCCCATGCCGCTGCCGCTACCGGTTCCGTTCGACGGCGGCCCGAGAATGCCAGAGAGCGGGTCTCCCATTGGACCGGTCTGCGGGAAAGACAGACTGGGCGGGCCGACGACCGTAGGATCAGCGGTCAACCTCGCATGTTCGTTCCGGACCACGATTGCGGGCGGAGTGATCTGCTCGGATGCGAACCGCGGCGGGTTGCCTTTCGAGGCCCGCAGCTTCTCGCGATCCCCGCCTCCCCCACCGCCTCCAGCCTCATCGGGTGCGGGTGGAAGAACATAGGGGCTAAGGTCAGTCAGCACCACCGACGAAACTTTGGGGACCTCGTGAGCATCCCGGGCTGCCCAGATACCGACGGTCACGAGCAGCGCCAGGGCAGTCGTGTGAGCTAGGGCCGAAGCTATGAAACTGCTGCGGTGAACCGGATAGGCACCATATCCTGCGCCGAACAGCGTGGGGAGAATCGCGCTGGCGCAGGGCGCGCTCATTTTCTTTGCCGATTCGGCGAATGGGCGCGTAATCATCCTGGAATCTGTATGCGCTGCAGGGTCGGCGCAGGGCGCGGCTTGTTCGATCAGATCGGCTTTCAGGCGTGCCTTGAAATCCGGGTCCGGAAGCGTGCGCAGTTCAGCTGCCACGGCCAGCAGTTCGCAAACAGCCGGATCGGAAATCGGCGGTTCAGAGTCCGCGTGGGCGAGCAGGGCCTCGATATTTTCATCGAGTTGATCGACGATGGACGCGTTCGACATGGCAACTCCCGATTCTCATCCTCAGGTTCTGTAGCGCGCGGAACTGCAACTGCTTGATGGCTCCCGCACTGCGGCCAAGTTCCAAGGCAATCTCGCGCACGCTCTTCTGCTCGACGAAACGCCGCAGGATGACTTGGCGCTGATCCAGCGGAAGCTCACCGACTAACTGGTAAAGCATGGCGCGTTCCTCGATCTTCGGGTCGATGATCGTGAAGTCGATGGCGTCAACGCCGACGTCGCCTCGCTCCAGATCGCTCGTGGAGATCTCTGGCCGCTTCGCGGCGTGCCGCCAGCCATCCGCCAGCAGGTGAGCGGCAATCCCCATCAGCCATGCCGCGAACGGACGGCCGCGCCACTCGAGGCGCTCCAGATCGCGCAACGCCGCGTGAAAAACCTCCGCGGTCAAATCTTCCGCGTCGTGGCGGTGTAAGACGCGCCGCGAGACATACGCGTACACGCGGTCGAAGTTGCTTTCGTACAGGTCGGCAAAGCGGGACGGGTCTTGCTGCGCCGCCGCAACCAGGTTCTGCTCGTCGACTCCGTTTTCAAGGACCTTCAAACCCTTCTCCGCGAAAAGCCGTTTCTGCTTAGCTAATCGTGGGATGCGGGGAAAAGGTTACGGAGAATTTGGTTTTTCCTGGCTAAACGATCGGCAAACCGTTTGCCGATCGAATCCCGCTCTTGTACCTCGGAATCTAATTGAAGGTATGGATTCCCAACGAGTTGAAATTACCTACATCGGTGGACCTACGGCGCTTGTGCAGTTTGGCGGCGTGCGACTGCTTACCGATCCGCCATTTGATCCGGCGGGAGGGGAATATCCGTCGGGTGCCGCGAGGCTGCGCAAGCTGGCGGGGCCCGCGCTGACGCCGGAGGCCCTCGGCGAATTCGACTACGTGCTCCTGAGCCATGATCATCACTTTGTCAATTGAGCTGTAGGCTTAGCTTCTTCCTTTCAAATTCCTCGGGGACGGGCACAATGCCGGTCCTGCGCAACCAGGATAGTTAGCGAGCTTTGGTTACTCTTCCGGCGTCTCGGCTTGCAGGCCGTCGCCGGGAGCGAGAGGAAGGCGGGAAGCGCCGCGGAGCAGGCTGCGCTCCTGCGGAGAGAACTCACTATTGAACTGCGGGGAGTTGATGCGCTGCTCGCGCTGCTCCGGCGTCAGGCCGCGCAGGTTGCGAATGGCCCGGCTAACTGCTTGGCGGCGGTCCGGCGGCAACTGCCGCAACTGCTGAAAGAGTTCCCGCGCCTCTTTCTTCTGGTCGACCGTCAGGTGCTCCCAGGTTTCCATGCGGTTGAGGATCTGTTCCTGCCGTTGCGGGGGCAGACTGGAGAAACGCTGCAGCCGCCTAAGCAGCTCAGCCTGACGCGGGGGAGGAAGCTTCTTGAACTGCGGATCGTTTTCGAGCGAGCGGCGCTGCTGGTCAGGGGGCAAGTCTTTGTACCGGCGCAGCCAGTCTCCGGCGTGGCCAGGCTGGTTTTGGGCGCCCTGCGCGGCGCGAGCTTCCTGCTGTTGCTTTTGACGTTCCTGCTGTTGTGCGCGCTCCTGGCGTCTCTCCTGTCGCATTTGCTGCCCGGCACGCCAGGCTGGCACCTGGGCTTGGACGCACGCAGGCGCGAGCACCAGTGCCGCTGCCAACACACATGCGAGTCTTCCCGGGCCCATGGCTGATTCCTTACTACGGATTTGCGGTGACGTCGTCCTGCACCTGCAATTCGTCGAGCATGTCGAAGTCCGCGTACAACTCGTTGTTTCTTTCAAGCGCCTGCAGATCGCCCACCGCAGTCCCAGGCAGAACCGGAACGGAAAGCTTCGGAGCCTCGGTGGGGATGGCGTCGGTCTGAATAATGTACGACGTAGTGTACGACCGGGTGCCGACCACGACCGCCCCTGCCACCAGCACGGCGGCCAGCGACATCGCCCACGCTGGACGCCGCAGCCAGTGCAGCCATCCAGTGGCTGGGCGTGCCACTTCTTCGCGGAAGCGGGCCTCGAGCCGCGTGTCGAAATAAGGCGAGGGCTCGGGGGCTTTCCACTCGTCCAGGAGCGCCATGGTTTGCTGCAAACCCTGCAGCTTGGCCGCACAGGTGACGCAGGAGGCGATGTGCTTCTCCACCTCCGGCGTACCCGTACTGATGCCAGCGGCCAGGTCCGGCAACAGCTCGCGAATATTATTGCAATTCATACTGCTTCCCTCACTTCGCCACCACAAATTCTTTCAGCTGTTCGCGCAACGTTTCATAGGCGCGGAACAGCAATGACTTGGTGGCCGACTCGCTCAGCTTGAGCACGTCGGCAATCTGGCGGTAATCCATCTGCTGATACTTGTGCATGATGACGGCCATGCGCTGACGTTCCGGCAGGGCGTTCACCTTGCTGCGGATGGCGGCCAGCCGCTCCCGCTTGAGTATCTGTTCTTCGACCGTGAGCGCCTCGTCGGCCAAGTCAGGCGTTGTCCCGGTTTCCTGGTTGGGCTCATCCAGACGCACGGTGACTTCCGGCCGCTCGTGCCGCGTATCACGCGCGAAGTTGACCGCGAGGTTAGTCGCGATGCGATAGAGCCACGTGCTGAATTTCGCGCTCGCTTCGTAATTCGAACGCGAGCGGTACACGCGCAGAAACACTTCCTGCGCCAGTTCTTCGGCCGCCGCCGGGTTGTGACACATCCGATACAGGAAGCCCACCATGGGGCGGCGGTATTTCTGCACCAGATAGGCGAAGGCCGACTGGTCGCCCGTCTTCACCCGCAGCATCACGTCGGCGTCCGATACAGCCTCAAGAGAATTCGCCACGGTGGCGGGCGCAGACGGCGGCGTCCCCGCGAAGGAAAGCAGTCTCCGATCGATGGCTACACTGCTCACGTCTGTAGAAACCCCATTGGAAGGCGAAAGTTGCGCGCCACCGGGGGTAGATCCGGACGCAGAAGTGCTTTCTTGTGAATTGCTTACGGGCTGGGCGCCGGGAATGTCGGGAGCCGCCATACGAGAGGCTGGAAAGAAGGCTATCCGGAGTGGCGAAAGCGGTCAAGGGGTGGGTTGCTACGGCGGTGAGCGGGTCCAAGCACGCGTCGAGCACTAACGCGTTTCAATTCCGTGCTTGTTTCGCGCGAAAGTACCTGCCGGATCGGGCACGGGAAAGCTATGATGAGTGTTAGGCGTAGCCAGCCCCGGCTGGTTCGCCCATACCACGGGCCCAGGGAATCATAAATGAAGTCGTCCCCCCGGTTGCTTTCCGCAATCGACCTTTTAGGTGCACGCAAATTCACCGCCGCCTCCATCGCCAAGGCAGACAACCGTCATCCCGGAGTTCCGCTCCAAGCCATGGTGAGTGACGCAAAGATGTTTGCCTCGGAACTGAAGGAGACTGTCAGCGAGATCGCGAAAACGATCGACAGCGAGGATCCTCAGATGAAAGTGATCCGACAGATCCTGGCGGTACTTGGGTGAGCTTTAGGGAGCACTGCCCGCCGCTTCTTTCCAATTCTCGTGGGCGAACTGCTTGCAGTTGTGGGCGTTGAATTCCTCGCCGATCCCCCTTGCCAAAGCGTCGCGCTCGCCCGCATCAGCAGGCAGCGGCCGGTTCCAGCAGCATCTCTCACAGAAATACCCCGACCACGCGGGGCCAACCGCGAAGATAAGACGACGCTCGTGCTGCCACTGCATACTTTCAGCAGGACGCACTCAGGCTCAAATCGGGGAAGATCGGCACGCCCTTCGTGTCGCGGAATACTGTAACCGATGAGCGGTGCGGTGTCCAATGACTGTACTCGTCCAGTGGATGAGTGACACTTTTCATTCCTTTCGTTGGGATGAGTTCTGGCGCAGGAATTGTTGCAGGGTTAGGTAGCCGAGGGCTTGGTGAGGACGGACGGTGTTGTAGATCTTTTCCCAGTGCCGCCACTCACGATTGAGTTGTTTCATCTCCAGCGAGCAGGGCGGGACCTGATAGAATTCCTCGGTGTGCGGTTGGCGCGTCCGACAGCGCCGTTGAGCTTGGGGGAACGCTCTCTCTTTTCTATAAGAAGCAGCCCTTGCACATGGTCTATACGGAGCTGGTAACGACGCTTTACTTTCGCCTATTTCACCACCCGCTGTCGCGAAGCTACAACACTTGCTCACCACTTTCAGGCGATCCAGCAAGCCGAGGACAAAGCCACATCCGGGTATCATGGTCCCGTTGCCGCCCCCAGGCCATCCCCTAGTGCCTCGCGAAACTCGAAAGAAAAGTTTCGAAACCCAGCCCAGGGCGCGAGCAGGAGCGCCAACTCTTGGGCTACCGACCGGAGAGCAGGCAAGAATCTCGCATGCATTTCCTGGATTGAGACTCGCTGCGCATGCGTGCCCGCGTTGAGTGCCGCCACAACTCTGCCCTCGGGGTTGCGGACCGGTACTGCGATTGATCGCAAGCCAACTTCCAGTTCCTGATCTACCAGAGCGTATCCATTTCGCCCCACGATACGAAGGATACGCAAGAGTCTTTCAGGAGAGGTAACGGTGCGCTCGGTGTACCGAGTCAGGGTGAAGCGCTGCAGGCAAGCGCTCACCTCATTGGGCGGCAGATGCGCGAGCAGCACGCGTCCCATCGAGGTGCAGAAAACCGGAAGGCGGCTCCCCACACGTAAATCAACCGCCATGATCCTCGTGACGGCCGAGCGGGCGACGTACACAATGTCGTCTCCGTCCAAAACCGCAATCGAACAGGACTCGTGGAGCAGGCTGCTCACTCGCTCCAGAATCGGCTGGGCTGCATTGGCTAGCGGCATTGAGTAAATGTAGGAGTGCCCCAGGGACAGCACGCTGGGACGCAGATAGAAGTGTCGTGCATCGTCGCTGTCCACGAATCCGAGTCTGCGCAGCGTGTAGAGGCAGCGGTGAACGGCAGCGCGAGGCAGGCCGGTCTCACGGCTGAGAAACGCGATCGTGGGTTGCGCGCTCGTTCTGGAAAATGCCTGGATCACCGCCAACCCGCGGGCGAACGAGGTCATGAAACTGGGATCCCCGGTTAGCATCTGGATCCGGCTCGCCGGAGTGGCGGGAGCGGCCGTCGGGTGATTGGGGCCTTTTGGGCCGAGAGGTCGTTTGGGTTTTTTCCGCGCGGTGCTTGCCTTCATGCCATCCTCCGGCCGCGAGACCGGCGATAGTAGCACTGTCCGATAAACGGGCACAAGGGCGATTATCGGCTTGACACGCCAAGGCAGCTTGCATACATTCGGTGGGTTCCAAAGGACCTGTATCATGACGCCCCTTGCCGGCTATCGCCCCCCCTACCCGGGTACGCAGCCCGACCATCTCCATCCGCTGTACGTTTCTTCCATCAAACGTTCTCCCACTCGGCCGCTGGTAGCGATTCCGTACACGCTGTCGGAAGTGACCGGACCGTCGTTTGGCCCTGAGCTGGTGGCACCTGCCGCCCACGACCTGACCCGCCAGCACAGAGGGGAGCCGCTCGGAGAACGCATCATTGTGAGCGGCCGTGTGCTGGATGAGAACGGCCGCCCGCTGTCCAACACCTTGGTAGAAATCTGGCAGGCGAATGCAGCGGGCCGATACCTGCACGAAGTCGACCAACATAAGGCACCGCTGGATCCGAACTTCACCGGGTGCGGGCAAGCGGTTACCAATGCCGAGGGCCGCTATCGCTTCGTCACGATTCGTCCGGGTGAGTATCCCTGGCGCAACCACTACAACGCCTGGCGGCCAGCACACATTCACTTTTCTCTGTTTGGTCCGGCGTTTGCCACGCGCCTCGTGACGCAGATGTACTTCCCCGGTGATCCGCTGATTCCGTTTGACCCGATCTTCAACTGCACGGCGGATGAAAAAGCCCGTAACCGGTTGATCTCCCTGTTCGACTGGGAAACCACCATGCCGGAACACGCGCTGGGTTACAGGTTCGATCTCATCTTGCGCGGGCGCGACGCAACCCCGATGGAGGTGTAGATGAGCCTACAAGCCACGACATCGCAAACGGTCGGCCCCTACTTCAAGATCGGCCTGCAATGGCTCAACCGGGATAACTTGGCTGCAGAAGGAGTATCCGGCGAGCGCGTCACCATCCAGGGACGGGTGCTCGACGCCGACGGAGTTCCCGTGCCGGATGCGATTCTGGAGATCTGGCAGGCCAATGCGCACGGAAAATATGACCATCCAGAAGACACGCAGGACAAGCCGCTGGAGCCAGGGTTCAAGGGGTACGGACGGATACCAGCCGACAAGCAGGGCGGTTTCCGCTTTGCCACGATCAAGCCTGGCCCCGTGCCCGGCCCGAACGGGAAGGAACAGGCGCCCCATCTGGTGATCGCAGTCTTCATGCGCGGACTGTTGAAGCGACTGGTCACCAGGATGTACTTTCCCGACGATGCGCGGAACGCTGGCGACCCGATCCTCAATCTGGTGGAAGCAGCGCGGCGTTCGACGCTGATCGCGAAGAAGGCCGCTGGGGGGCCTGGCGCGCTGGAATGGAATGTTGTTTTGCAAGGACCGGACGAGACGGTATTCTTCGACCTGGGATTGTAACCACCTGGATGGCCTTACTAGATCTACTGTTCGGCTCAGCGGCTATGGGCGAAGTCTTTTCGGACGCCGCACGTCTCCAGCACATGCTGGAGTTCGAGGCCGCGCTTGCGCGCGCTGGGGCCCGCTGTGGTGTAATCCCCCCTGCCGCTGCCCAAGCGATCGCTTCGAAATGCAAAGTGGACTTGGTCGACGCCAAGGCACTCGCCACTGCGACCGCGGTTTCGCTCAATCCCGCCATACCCCTGGTCAAGCAACTCACAGCGCTGGTCGCGAACGACGATCCTGAGGCAGCGCGGTTCGTTCACTGGGGTGCAACCAGCCAGGACGTGAATGATACTGGTTTGGTTCTGCAGATCCGGCAGGCTCTCGACATCCTTGAAGCTGATTTGGCTGCCCTTTGCGGAGGCCTGAATCAACTGGCCCAGACGCACCGCTCCACGCTCATGGCCGGTCGCACGCTCATGCAGCATGCTCTGCCTACCACTTTCGGCGTCAAGGTTGCCGGGTGGCTGGACGCTATGAATCGCCACCGCGAGCGCTTCACAGAAACCAGGGCGCGGGTGCTGGTTTTGCAGTTTGGCGGCGCAGTTGGAACGCTGGCGGCTCTGCGAGAAAAGGGATTGCAGGTGGCCGAGGCGTTGGCGGCGGAACTCCATCTCGGTCTTCCCTTTGTTCCGTGGCATACCCAGCGCGACCGGGTGGCGGAAGCCGCAACCACGCTCGGCCTTTGCACAGGCACCTTAGGCAAGATTGCCCGCGACATTTCTCTTCACATGCAAACAGAAATCGCGGAGGTCTTCGAACCGGCGGGCGAGGGCCGTGGCGGTTCCTCGACGATGCCGCACAAGCGCAATCCCGTCAGTGCCGCCATTGTGCTATCGGCCGCCACGCGGGTTCCCGGCCTCGTCAGTACCATGCTGAGTGCGATGGTGCAGGAGGATGAGCGCGGCCTTGGCGATTGGCACGCAGAATGGGAGACGCTTCCGGAAATCTTCCGTCTGACCGCCGGAGCGCTTCATCAAATGGCGACGATTGTCCCTCATCTCGAAGTCGACGCGGCGCGCATGAAGCGCAATCTCGACGCGACGCAAGGTCTGATTTTTGCCGAAGCCGTCACTATGGCCCTGGGAAGCCAGATCGGTAAAGCCGCCGCTCATACGTTGGTGGAAGGGGCGAGCCGGCTGGCGCGCGAGTCGGGAAAGCATCTCCGCGAGGTGCTGGCTCAAGATCGCGCCGTAGCGGAACGTCTTACATCAACGGAACTGGATCGCCTGTTCGCTCCGGAGAACTACCTGGGCGTCGCAGAAGAGTTGGTGGATCGGGTTATCGATGCCAGTCGCAAGCATGGATAGTCATCGCTAGTGGCGTGTCCCGGAAGGCTGCGACGTAAGTTTGGATTGTCGTCCTGAGCGAGAAGAGAAGGACCTAGGTATTTGAATTCGCCATGCACGAGGTCCTTCGCTTCGCTCAGGATGACAGTGTGAATTTATGACACAAATCTGCGGGACAGCACGCTAGAAGGGGCAGGCAATGCCGTTTGTCGATGTTGGAGAACTGCGGACGCATTACGAGCTCACAGGTGACAGGGAGCCCGTGCTGGTGTTCTCCAATTCTCTGGGCACCGATTTCTCCATGTGGGATCCGCAGATGGCGGAACTGGGACGGCGCTTCCGCATCCTGCGTAACGACACTCGCGGACACGGACGGTCCTCGGTAACACCAGGCGAATACACAATCGAGCAACTGGGCCGTGACGTTCTCGGTCTGCTGGATGCACTTCACCTCGACCGTGTGCATTTCTGCGGGCTCTCGATGGGTGGCATGATCGGCATGTGGCTGGGAATTCATGCGCCCAACCGCCTGCATCGTCTGGTGCTGTGCAACACTGCAGCTCGCATTGGCACACAAGAGATGTGGAATGCGCGCATCGCAACCGTCCGCAAGGATGGAATGAAGCCCGTGGCGGCCTCTGTCATCGAGCGCTGGTTTACGCCGGGGTTTCGTGCGTCGTGCCAGGAAAAGGTCGCCCGGGCACAGCATATGCTCGAGAACGCGCCGCCCGAGGGTTATGCCGCCTGTTGTGCGGCCATTCGCGATATGGATCAGCGCGAAGCGGTTGCGCAGATCAAGGCCCCGACGCTCGTGATCTATGGAGGGAGCGACCCGGTCACACCCGCCTCCGACGCTCACTTCCTCAAAGACCGAATCCCGGGAGCCGCAGAAGTGGAACTCCCCGCCGCTCATCTCTCGAATGTCGAGCAGGCCGACGCGTTCACGGAGGCAGTGAGGCACTTCCTCTCCAGGTGAGGCAACGCACTTTGGACGACACCAATGGATGACACCAAGCGCTACCAGCAGGGCATGAAGGTCCGGCGCGCTGTCCTCGGAGATGAACACGTGGACCGAGCCGTCGCCACGACCACAGACTTCACTCGCGATTTCCAGGACTTCATCACCCGTAACGCCTGGGGCGAGATCTGGACGCGCCCCGGCCTTCCCCGCCATACTCGCAGCCTGCTGACGCTCGCGATGATGGTCGCTTTGAACCGCAGCGAGGAATTCCGCATGCACGTGAAGGCCGCCTTCAACAACGGCGTCACCCGCGACCAGATCAAGGAGGTCCTGCTGCAATCCGCCATTTATTGCGGCGTACCGGCGGCGAACGCCGCGTTTCATATTGCGGCAGAAGTGTTCACAGAAATGGACAGCACAACCGAGACAAATTCCAAAAAGAGGAAACGGCCATGACGGAGGTACAACTTCTCATCGGTGATCGTGATACCAACGCAGCTAGCGCGGCAACCTTTGTCCGGCAAAACCCGATCTCGGGTGAAGTAGCCACGCGCGCGGCCGCCGCTGGCGCCGACGATGCGATCGCAGCCGCAGAAGCCGCCGCGGAAGCCTTTCCTGCCTGGTCTGCGCTCGGTCCGCACGAACGGCGCAAGAAGCTTCTGCGCGCTGCTGACCTGTTGGAAGCTCGCACGCCCGATTTCATTTCCGTCATGATGGACGAGATCGGCGCCACTGCCGGCTGGGCCGGCTTCAACGTTTACCTCGCAGCGCAAATGCTGCGCGAAGCCGCCTCCATGACGACGCAGGTCTCAGGCGAAGTGATTCCGTCCGAGATTCCGGGAAGCCTGGCATTTTCCGTGCGGCAACCCGTAGGCGTTGTGTTGGGGATCGCCCCTTGGAATGCTCCCGTCATTCTCGGCGTGCGCGCGATCGCTGTGCCGCTCGCCTGCGGGAACACGGTGGTGCTGAAGGCGTCCGAAATCTGCCCTGCGACGCATCGCCTGATAGGAACCGTGCTCCGCGAAGCCGGACTGGATCACGGAGTGGTGAATGTCCTCACGCATGACGCCGCCAGCGCATCGGCCATTGTCGAAACCCTCATTGCCCACCGCGCCGTGCGCCGCGTGAACTTTACCGGCTCGACGCGGGTTGGAAAGATCCTTGCCGTCACAGCGGCCAAGCATCTGAAGCCGATTCTCCTGGAGCTCGGAGGCAAAGCCCCGCTGATCATTCTGGACGACGCTGACCTGGACGCCGCGGTGGATGCCGCTGCCTTCGGTGCATTCATGAACCAAGGCCAAATCTGCATGTCCACCGAACGCATCATCGTCGATGAGAAAGTGGCGGACGCATTCGCTCAGAAATTCGTCGCCAAAGTGAAGGCCCTGCCTTGCGGCGACCCGCGAAAGGGTGACGTAGTATTCGGCGCCGTAGTCGGCATGCCCACGGTAGAACGAGTGCAGTCACTCGTGAAAGACGCCGTAGCTCGAGGAGCGAAGGTTCTTCTGAGCGGTGACCCGCGGGGCACGATCATGCCGGCAGTGATCGTCGATCACGTCACTCCCGAAATGCAGATTTTCCGCGAAGAGTCCTTCGGGCCGTCGGTTTCAATCACCCGCTTCAAGAGCGTAGAAGAAGCAATCCTGCTGGCCAACGATACGGAATACGGACTTTCGTCCGCGGTCTTTGGGCGAGACATCGCCCGCGCCGTGGAGGTCGCCAAGCGTATTGACTCCGGCATGTGCCACGTGAACGGCCCAACCGTGCACGACGAAGCGCAAATGCCCTTCGGCGGTGTGAAAGCCAGCGGCTATGGCCGTTTCGGCGGGAAAGCGGCGGTCAACGAGTTTACTGAGTTGCGCTGGATCACCATCCAGACGACACCAAGGCACTACCCCTTCTAAACCGATTTCGCAGTTGCTGTACCCCGAATGGAACACAAGGTCCCTCGACTACGCCGGTTCGTTCGTTCCTCACGAACCGACTCCGCTCGGGATGACAACTGCGGGGAGACCACAGTAATTGTGGAACAGCTCTAGCCGCTACACCCGCACGGCGCGCTCGGCCACCACCGAGCGCACCGCGTGCATGATCTTTTCCTCATTGGGCAACACGTAGCTTTCCAGAGGCTCACTGTAAGGAACCGAAGTATCCAGAGCCGTGACCATGATGATCGGCGCGCGCAGATACTCGAATCCCTTCTCGGCCACCTCAGCAGCAATGACAGCGGCTGCCGACGAATGACGCGGAGCCTGATCGACCAGCACAAGTCGTCCCGTCTTCTTGACCGACTTAACGATCGTGTCCGAATCGAGGGGCGCCAGCGTACGCGGGTCCACCACCTCCGCGCTGATTCCTTCCTGGGCAAGCTGTTCCGCCGCTGCCAGCGCCTTCTTCACCATCCACGCCGTCGCCACGATCGTCACGTCGGTGCCAGTGCGCTTGACGTCAGCCACGCCAAACGGAATCACGTACGGCCCTTCCGGCACTTCACCCGTGTCGAGCGTGAGCATGTAGTGGTGCAAATACACGACCGGGTTATCGTCGCGAATCGAAGCCGTCATCAAACCCTTCGCATCGGCCGGCGTCGAGGGCAATGCAATCTTCAACCCTGGAATTCCCATCATCGTGTGGTACAGACAATTTGAATGCTGGCCCGCCCAGCCCGCCGCAAACCCAAACCCCGCCTTCAGCACCATGGGCACCTTCACTTGCCCGCCCGACATATAACGAAGTCGCGGCGCCTCATTGATGACCTGATCCATGGCAACCAGCATGAACTCGCTCATCCACAACTCGACGATCGGCCGCAAGCCGGTGAGCGCAGCACCCACGGCGACTCCGATCTCCGCCGTTTCCGAAATCGGAGCGATCCGCACACGATCCTTCCCGAACATTTTCCGCATCGGGTCGCGGTCCGTCATGGCCATATTCTGGCCGTAGAAGATGACATTCGGATCGCGCTGCATTTCTTCGATGATGGCCGTCGCCATCGCTTCGCCATACATCATTTCTTGCGCCATACGATCTCCTATGCGTACACGTAGTTGGTCGCTTCCTCCGGCGACGGCAACGGGCTGGCTAGGGCAAAGGCCACCGCGTCATCCATTTCTGCGCGCGCTGCGTCTTCGATTTTTTTCGCATCGGCTTCTGTGAGCACACCCTGACCGAGCAGCAAGGCTCGGAAGAGCTTGTTTGGATCCCGCTCCCGGGCTGCCTTGTACTCGTCCTTGTTGCCATAGACGCCCACCGCCTCATGCTCAGGGAACTGCGTGGGCGCGGGCGGCACCGTGATGGCATTGCCGTGCGCGCTGAAGCGATAGAACTTGGACTCGATGAGACTCGGGCCG
>JAIQFZ010000209.1 GCA_020073015.1 Terriglobia bacterium
CGGACAAGTTGCGCGCATAGGCCTGCAAGGCTTCAAAGGTGCCAGTCTCCAAGGCCTCGACGTAGTTGTCGTAGACCGATGTGGCCTCGGCAAAAATTTCTTCCTTGTTCATCGCCGTCAACAGTTGCGCTTCGGTGATGCGCCGTGCCCACTCTTCCCGCAGTTGGGTTCGGTTGTCGCGCAAATGCGCGACCAATTCGCGGAGCAAGACAGAGCCTGGCTTCGTGTGTCCCGCGCTCCCACTGTATTCCTCCTGAACCTGCGTGCTACTCGGATCAGTATCTATTCGAGCCATAAGACCCCGCTCCTGTCTGGTGATTGTCGATGGTAAACACTCGGACTCACAACTAGACGCTGGTCTCAAATACTATTTTGCGCCTGCCAGTACGCCATCGGGTGAATCCTCTATTCCTCGGGAGGGTTAACCCCCTAAGCCGCGAGCCTAGTTTTAGTATCAATAGCTGTGTCCGTCAAGGGTAGTAAGAGCCACGGTGCAAACCTGTACGTCGAGGACCGGCAGAACGAGCCGAGTAGCAAAAGACCGGCAGCATCACCCCTGACCGTCACGAAGCTCGGTGACTTCGTTGATCGCCTGTACGCCTTGCCATCTGCTTGGGCATGGTTCGTCCCAGGGCTATCCACCTCGCCGGTCCTTTGCGGCTTCTTCTCGCCCCTTCCCGCCGCCCGAGGTGTTTGATCCCCTGCCCGACTAGGGTCTTTGCCTCAAATGAGATGCAGGGAACTTTTCTTGGGCAATGCAGGTACAGTCCCAATTGCGTGTAACCGTCTGCCAGCATAGCTTCGCTTTGTTGATGGCAGTGGAATCGGCCGTCGGTACCTGGTAGTTTCCTGACGTAATACTGGCACCGTCGAGTTGCGCCCCAGAGGATAGTTTCTGTGGCCAAAAGGTGGTTTGATGCCCGTGAAAATCTTGATCGCGGATGACTACGCAGCCTTTCGCGAGTTCCTCAAGTCTTTCGTGGCGAAGATGCCCGAGACGTGTATTGCGGGAGAGGCCGCGGATGGCGAGGAAGCGGTTCAACTCGTCAGCCACCTGAAGCCTGACCTCGTCTTGATGGACATTGAGATGCCGCGGATGGACGGGCTTGAGGCAACGCGACAGATCAAAGCTCTGAGCACACCAACAAAAGTGGTCTTACTCTCTGCGCTGGCGGACGAAGCGCGGAGCAAAGGCGCGGCGGACTGCGGGGCCGACGGTTTCTTAGTGAAAGGCACGAACGTTCGCGAGATGATCACCGCCTTGCGCAAGGTTGCCACGCATGGCTCCGAAGCGCGCCAGGCTGTCGATGCTCAATTCTTAGCAAAGGAGGACGAAGTCAGTTGCACTTGAGAACCGAGACCACAATCACAACAACAGGCATCTCCAGCACGCTGGACATTGATCGCGGCGCTCCATGTGAACAAACAGCCGACAGGATCCGCGTCCTGATCGTAGGGATGCGCATGTACACGCAATTGCTTGCTCGAGCGCTGATACCAGATCAGAACTTCGACCCAGTTGAAACTGACTGCGAAGAAGCGGCGACAGCCGTGTCAAATCATCGACCTCAAGTTGCTGTAATCAACGCCGGATCGGATAGAGAGCTGTCGAAAGGCTTTGATATCGTGAGACAACTGCGCGTCCTACATCCGCAAACCCAGGTAGTCATCTTGCTTGAATCCAACCGGCCTCAACTAGTATTGGAAGCATTTCGAGCCGGCGCCAGCGGC
Organism: Terriglobia bacterium; assembly: GCA_020073015.1. Lineage (GTDB taxonomy): Bacteria > Acidobacteriota > Terriglobia > Terriglobales > Acidobacteriaceae > Acidiflorens. Next base: position 1,732 of record JAIQFZ010000209.1, read on the forward strand.
GTACTTTCTCGGGGTGAATCGCTAGATATTCTCAAGAAGTGCATTCGCTGCGTACATAGAGGTCAGATCTGGGCCAGCAGTGGTCAGCTCCGCCTTGTGCTCGAAACACTGAGAAGCGCATTGCCGGCGCAACTGGTCGATTTCGGCGGCAAGCCCCTCCTGTCTAAGCGGGAACAGGACGTGGTTCGTGGGATAGCTGAAGGAATGACGAATCGGGAAATCGCCGAGCATTTGAAACTGAGTGCGCACACCGTGAAGAACTACGTCTTTAGGATTTTCGACAGACTCGGAGTGTCCAGCCGAGTGGAAGTGGTTCTGTACGTTGTGAGCCAAGCCTCAAAGAGGCAACCAGACCTGGAGCCGTCAACTGATTTCTTGCTCGCACAATCTCCCGTTTGTAGACAACAAGTCAGGAGCACCCAACTTTCAAGCTGAGCGATATGGGTGAACTCTGTTGTTGTGGAGGAATCTTTATGAACTCTCGTTTCGCAGATGAATCGCTAAATTGGCGGACGCTCTGCCGAGCCGCCGTGTTAGAGCAGGATCCTGATAAGCTATCCCAAATTGTCCAGAGGATTAACGCTGCTCTTGAATCTCGCCAGTGCGTGCTACGCAGTTTCGCGGAAATAGGGCGGGTCATATCTCTCACGTCTTCAGAGGCGAGAGGAACTGCTAGAGTCTCGATCCCAACCTAGCAGGGACCGTACTTCGTCTCAGCCCGCGACCTCAAGCCGACCAGTCGAGTTGGTATGCTTGAGTGTTTGCCGGGTCGACAGGAAGGTCCGCAGTAAACACACGGACGAGGACAAGCACAAGCACACCTGTCGTATTGCTCAATGGTTTCGAAAAGGTTGCCCTAATTCTTTGTGGTGCCAAACTAGGAGGTCCTTCCGCATTTCGCCTTACTATTTCAGATACATAGAATTTACACCACCGGGTAGTACCAACTCGCCGCTTCGCATCTCTGTGGCAAGTTATCTAGCAGCAAGAAAAGGGATTTGACGAATCTGGCACGTTACGTGCTGCATTACGCTTGCAGACTGTGGAGGTGTTCATCTTTGGGAGGTGCTCATCTTTGGACGATTTTCGCAATGTTGTTCAAGCGATGGACGCTGGGGCTAGGTTAGTTCTTACGCCCCGGAGCAGGTTCATACGCCTGCTACACATTCCTCACTGATGAAGTGTCGGCTTTTGTCACCATTTCGTGAGCTGACAAGGAATCAAATTTCTTTTGTGCAAAGGAGCAAACATGAAACGACATTTTGTTCTAGTGGTACTCAGCTTGGCAGCACTGCTAGGAAATCTCGCCTGGGCGGGCTCGGCTCGCGAGGATTCAACCGAGCGGCTGCAGAATTCAGCCAACGTCCTCAAGGAAATCGGTGCCGCTCCCGATAAGGGCATACCGGAAGAAGTGTTGAAGAATTCCAAGTGCATCGTGGTAATTCCGCATCTGGTCAAAGCTGGCTTCATCGTCGGTGCCAAGCATGGACGCGGAGTCGCCGTCTGTCGCACCAGTGCAGGATGGAGTGCGCCCGCCTTCATTAGTGTGGGCGGAGGAAGCTGGGGCCTGCAGATCGGCGCGGAGGGTGTGGACCTGGTAATGCTGGTGATGAACGACAAAGGCCTGCAACATCTGCTTTCGAGCAAATTTGAGGTCACCGGCGAAGGATCCGCTGCCGCCGGGCCGGTGGGACGCCATGCTTCCGCCGGAACGGACTGGAAGCTCAACACCGAATTGCTGACCTACTCTCGTTCCCGGGGCATCTTCGCCGGTCTAACTCTGGAAGGCGCGGTGGTGGAGCAGGACGCCGACTCCACTGTGGCGATCTACGGTAGCGATGTTCCCTTCAAGAAGATCTTGCTGGGCGATGTTGCGGCACCAGCCCCGGCAGCGCCGTTGCTGCGAGCGGTGGCAGAGATCAGTCATCAAGCTGCAGCGCAAGAAGCCAGAGAACAAGCTCCAGAGGATCAGAAGAAGGAACATCAGAAATAGTTCGGTTTCTTTTGGGCGCGGCCGGGTCTCGATGGTTTCGATCCCGACCGGTCGCGATCAACCCTGCAGGATGATCTGCTGTCGTGCCGTGGGCGTGAGATCAACTTCTGTACCAGACAGACGCTTCAAAGTTGACCTCAAACGTTGCCACCCCGGCAATCTCGGCCCTCAATCCACGAAACCCGCAGCAGCAGAGCAACACCGGGGAAACGAGGGGTGAGGGGCCAGAGGAATCACCATGCATATCCGTTCCCTTCGTACGCTGCTGTTCGCGCTCGTCGTGTTGTGCATGTCGGCGGCATCGTTTGCACAAATCCGCGTGGGCGTCGTCGTTGCCTTTGCCCCGCCCCCGCTGCCAGTCTATGAGCAGCCCCTCTGTCCGGGCGAAGGTTATATTTGGACTCCCGGCTATTGGGCTTACGGCTCGCTTCCGGGATGAACGGACCGGCTGGAAAGCGAAACAGGACGCGCTCATTCAGGAGCGGGAAGGCGTTCTGCGGGCCGGGCGCGAAACGTTCGATGAGAAATCGAAGCAGATTGAACAATTGCATCACCGAAATTCACAACGTTTACAACACCACGGTGATCAACAATACGGGGACCCGCGTCAGCTACAACGGTGGCAACGGCGGAATCGACCGGCGTCCGAGGCCTGAAGAAGAGGCCGCGGCGCGTGAGCGACATATCCCGCCGGTAGCGGTTCAAGCGCAACATGCGCAGGCAGCCCGAGTCAACTCGCAACAACGTGCGTCGGTGAACATGGGCAAACCGCCAGTCGCAGCAACACCAAGGCCCGGAGATTTTAGAGACCGCGTCGTTGTGCCCGCCAAAGAGGCAGGGGCACCCTATACTCCACCAGCCAATCGTGGCGGAAATCAGCTGCGTCGGGAAGGCCGTCCCGAGAACAACGTCCCTCGACCGCCCATCCATGTTCGCGACCTGCCGCCTGCGCCACGGCCTGGCGTCCCCAATACGGGGAACCAGAAGCTGGACCAAAAGTACCAGCAGCAAAAGGAAAAACAATTCGCGAAGCAAGAACAGGAACGGCAGAAGCTCCAGCAGAAGCAAGAGCAGGAACACCAGCGACTCGCGCAACAGAAAGCCAATGAAGCAAGAATGCAGCAGGTGGAGCAGCGGCATCAGCAACAGACACAGCAATTGCAGCAAAAACACGACCAACAACGGCAGCAATTACAACAAAAGCAGCAGTCGGCAACTCGGTCCAAGCCGCCGAAGTAGGACGTCCTTCCGCTCATACTGAGGCCGCAACAATATCGGATCGCCGTACGCGGCGGTGCCCTTCGTGCCTCTCGTGTGGTATGGGATTGGAAGGTGGCTCGATAGGCTCTTAGGATACATCCCGCGGTTGCAGCGTGAACGTCGGACTTGGCGCGGAGTTTTCGCAGTGCTCTCCACAATCTTGCTTTTTCTCGGAATCGCCAGCATCACCGGGTACACAACGATCAAGCTGGCGAATGAGCCAAGCACTGCCGGCAGGAAGTCGAAATCCTCTTCGATGAGC
>JAIQFZ010000068.1 GCA_020073015.1 Terriglobia bacterium
GATCCATCACTGGCGGGAAGCCCTGAACCATTTCACCATTCTTTGGCCGGAACGGATGCCGGCCCTGGAGAGAGTTGCCCAATGAAACCGCGCCTGGCTTCTAAATCGCTGGGCCAGGGAAGGGGAACTGCCCCCTTCCCCGGCACCCCATCCCCAAAACCAAACCCTGGCCGTTTACACAGAAGAATTGACACACCTTTTTTCGCCACCGCGCCAAACACAAAAACCGCCCCTTGCAGGGCGGCTCTGAACTTCACTTCGCCACAACGCTTACTTCGGAAGCGTGTATTCGCCCTCGCACTCATACGTCATGCTGTCGGCGGTTCCGCTGCCCGTGCAGGTACCTTGTCCCTTTACGCCCTTCAACTTGCCTGTACCTCCCACGAGCTGCCACTTGTGTGCGGTGACCTTTACCTGACCATCCTTGGTAGCGGCGGTTAACTCATAATGGTAGACACCCTTGTCCCCGTTCTCCATCGTTTCCACATACACACCACGATTCTTGGTAACATCGCCGTCCACGTCTAGCGCACTCGTACCCACAGCGTCCTTTGCAGCGACCCCTGCAATCGTCCATGGTTTCGACGAAGTGCAACTGCCTTGAGTTACACCGAAGACATGGTTGGGATGGTCACCCACCGGGACCATGTGCTCGATGCTGGCTTTTGTGCACTTGATGGTGCTGGAAATCTTCGTCTGTGCCCCAACAAGGGACGTCAGTAGACAAGACAGACAAAGGACAAAAAGCGCTTTTTGCATGCTTACCTCCGCGCGCAATACTACTCCTTTGGGTAGAACCTAGGCAGGTTAATTCCGCCACGAGGTTCTGACGCCGAGGCAATCCGCCAAGATCACGGATAGGCAACTTCACGGCTGGGTGACTGTCGACAGGCAAAGGGAGCAGCGGCAAGGCTTGGGACAGTTTTCGAGTCGCCGACTAACCTGGCAGTGCCTCTGCGATCGCTGCGGAGTCGCTGACAATACAGGAGTTGTCTCATAGTGGCCTCGAACCGAGAGGCCGAGCGCGGTCAACTATGTCAGGTTCGAGGTAGACTAAGTGCCCGGTGCGACAAGCGTTCGCCCAACCGCTATGCGAATCCTTGTGATTGGCGGAAACGGATTCATCGGGTCACCGCTTGTGCGGGAACTGCACGATTCGGGCCATCAAGTCGCCGTATTTCATCGCCGCCGTGATGCTGGTCTTGGCGAAGTGGAGCAGATCCAGGGGGACCGCAATCGGCTTGTGGAGTACCGAAACGAGTTCAGACGATTTGCGCCAGAGGTCATTGTGGACCTGATCCTGAGCTGGGGCGAGCAGGCGCGAGAGTTGACGCGCACTGTGCGCGATATTGCAGGACGTGTAGTGGTGATTAGTAGCATGGATGTTTATCGCGCATGGGGTGTGCTGCACGGGGTCGAGCCTGGACCCTTGGAACCGTTGCCTGTAACCGAGGATTCTCCGCTCCGCACAGCGCGCCAGCTCTATCCGCCCGAAACCGTACAGATGATGAAAAGCGTGTTTTCGTGGCTAGGCGACCGCTACGACAAGCTCGCGGTAGAAGAAGCCATAATGGACGATCTTCAGCTGCCCGGCACTGTTCTGCGGCTGCCCATGGTGTATGGGCCTGGAGATCCTCTGCATAGGTTCTTCCCGCTACTCAAACGCATCGCGGATGGCAGATCCTCGATATTGCTGCCTGATGATTTCGCCGCGTGGCGCGGTCCACGAGGGTACGTCGATAACGTAGCGCATGCGATCGCGATGGCCGCGACATGCGATCGTGCCGCTGGGCGGATTTATAACGTTTGTGAGGAACCGACTTCACCCGAACTGGAATGGCAAAGGAAAATAGCAGGCCAAACGAGGTGGGCAGGAAGGTTCGTCGTGCTACCACGGGAGCACGTGCCAAAACATCTGTTGCTGCCCGGCAACGCGGCGCAGCACGTAGTTGCTAGCTCGGAACGGATTCGGTCGGAACTGGGTTACCGCGAGCTGGTCGAAAGTGATGAAAAAATACGGCGAACGATAGCCTGGGAGCAGCAGAACCCGCCAAACACGATTCCCACGCAGCAATTCGACTATGCAGCCGAGGACGCCGCGTTGGCGAGAACGGCGTGATTCTCTGGCAACCCAGTACATGACAACGCGTCCATACATCTTGGCGATTGTGCCTGGATCACGGGCAAACAGGAAGGAAACCGAAGTACTTCTTGTTTGCCGACGATAGCGGTGTAATCGCCTCTCCTCTATCATCAGTTGTTGATACGATGTGATTGCAAGATGCGTGCAAACATCAGATTGACTGTCGCGGATGGGCACCAATTCGGGGCGTATGTTCTTAAAGACGCAAAGCATAAAGGGCCTCAGAGTGGAGTTCAGCTGGGGCCCGGAATGTGGGTCCAAGTTGGCGCTGCCATTGCTGGTGGAGGAAACCCATGAGGCCGGTCACGAGGCTGTTACGAGATGAACTGAGGGATAGAATCATCGCCGAAGCAAGGGAAGTACTGTGCAAGCTGGGTGTTGAGATTCATAACCAGCCCGTGCTTAGCATGCTTGCCGACCATGGCGCAAAGGTGGACGAAGACACCTGTTACGCTCGCCTCACAGAAGACATTATCGACAAAGCGCTTGCTACGGTCCCCCGCTCCTTCAAGCTTTTTGATGTTCTTGGGAACGAAACCCACGACTTCCAGGGCGACAGTGTCTACTTCACGCCTGGCTCGACGTCACTCAATATTCTGGATAGCCAGAGCGGGGAAATGCGCCGGCCCACGACGGCGGACTACATCCGCTACGTCAAATTAACGAGCGGCCTGCAGCACATCGCCTCTCAAAGTACTGCCCTGATCCCCGCCGATGTTCACGAGAATATTTCGGACAGTTACCGGCTGTACTTGAGTCTCCTGTACGGTGAGAAGCCGGTCGTCACCGGCGCCTTCACGGTTGAATCGTTTGAGATCATGAAGGACCTGCAAGTCGTCGTGCGGGGCCGTGAATCGGCGCTCCGGGCTAAGCCGCTGACCATCTTCTCCTGCTGCCCCACCGCGCCGCTCAAATGGAGTGACGTGACCAGCCAGAACCTGGTCGATTGTGCTCGTTGGTCGATCCCGGTGGAATTGATCTCCATGCCGCTCTCCGGATTCATGGCGCCCGTCACTCTGGTGGGGAGCCTTGTTCAGCAAACCGCCGAGAATCTCAGCGGTGTGGTGATCAGCCAACTGGTGAACCCCGGCCATGCCATCCTGTATGGCGGCTCGCCCGCCATCTTCGACGTCCGTTTCGAGACCACTCCCATGGGTGCGGTGGAAACCATGATGCTGGACTGCGCCAACAGCGAGATCGGGAAGCGCCTCGGGATGCCCACGCAGGGTTACATTGCCTTCAGCGACGCGAAGCAATTGGACGCGCAGGCTGGGCTGGAATCGGCTATGGGCGCCACCCTGGCAGCGCTCTCGGGAATCAACAGCATCTCGGGTCCAGGAATGCTGGATTTCGAGAGCTGCCAGAGCCTGGAGAAACTTGTGGTGGACAACGAGATTTGCGGCATGACCTACCGCCTATTGCGGGGCATCGAGCCCCGGGAAGACTTCCCGTCGATTCCCCTACTCGAGGAATTGCGGCGCAAGAAGCAGCTGCTGATCGCGGCCCACACCCGCCGCTACCTGCACGAAGAGATTACCTTTCCGGGCGCGGTCATCGATCGCGCCAACCGCGAACGCTGGCGCGAGGAAGGCCAGTTGACGTTGAGGGAGCGCGCTGCTCGGGAAGTTGCGCGAATTGTTGAGGCCTACCAGCCCTCACGTCTGCCCGAGGAAGCAAGGCGGGAACTGACGCGCCTGATGCGGCGCGAAGCCCAGCGCTACGGGATGGAGAGCCTGCCAACGGGAGACGAATGAGCCTGGATATCGCAGGTTCTTTGCCCCCACGAACTCCCGGAGCCCCGTACTGGAACCGCGACACGAAGCAACCAGCAGCTCGCGCATGTGCCTCTCGGCGGTGGTTCCTGCCTTCGCAGAACCGGACATCCATGCGCTGTCTGAGATCCTTGCCGGACCGTCACAGAAGATTGAGTTTGTGTTTTCTGCCAGTCCTGAAACAATTCGAAGGAGCCTCGGGAGTTTGACCTCCGTCGCTCAGTCGGCAACGTAGCGGCGGCTAGTAGAGTCGAAAATTGACCTCCACGCTAACCATTACCGCTACCGGAATGCCGTCCTTGCGACCTGGCTCGAATCTCCACTGCTGTATAGCTTCGATGGCCCTTTCATCCAGGCCCATACCCAAGGTTCGGTGAACGCGAATGTCATGTGTCCGCCCGTCAGCCCCTACGATCACCCATAGCACAACCGTGCCTTGGAACTTAGCTTTGCGAGCTTCCTCGGAGAACTCCGGGTTTGGAGCGTAGATAACGCGCGGGGCGGATACTCCTCCCCCGACGCGATAGACCCCGCCCCCAATGCCGCCTCCCCATCCCGGCCCTACGCCGGGGCCGCGCCCCGAGCCGACACCGCCGCCGCTGCCGGAACCAATCCCGCCGCCTGAACCGGTCCCGCTTGAAGGGAGGCCTACGATAGAAGACAGCGGGTCTCCGAGAGCACCCGTCTGTGGCAGCGACAGATGGATTTCGGGCGGTACAACTACAGTTGGTTCGACGGGCAGTTTCGGATCCTCATTGCGGACAACCACTGCCGGAGGAGCGAGTTGTTCCCGAGACGAGCGAGGCAACGCTCCTTGGGAGGCTGACAGCTTGTCGCGGTCGCCGCCACCGCCTCCACCTCCCGTTTTGGAGGCCGACGGAGGCAAGATGTAAGGGCTGACTTCCGTGACGATGCCAATGACTTGTTGGCGAATCTCGTGGCGATGGGTTGCCACCAACCTGCCGGACAGCAACAGCAGCACGATTGCAAGCGCGTGGACCAGGAAGGAGAAAACAAATGTGCTCCTCCGGGTCCTGTATAGTCCATAGCCCTCGCCAAAGAGGGTCGGCAAGATTGCGGGTTCCGTTGCAGACGGCAGCGGAACTCGCTCTGCCCTGCGATGCAAAGCAAGGCTTGACATCTCGGCCCCCAACCGGGTCGCCGTTCATTGACCAACCGTTCGCGCTATCTGTCTAATATGCTATTCCGGTTCCCAGTTTGGCGCAGTGATTGCGTTGCTGCGGGGAGAGTGAGTGGATGCCCTTTGTCTACGGTGATTGCGCAAGAGCACGTTTCCTCAGCGGTCCATCAGTGGCCCAACATCGGTTCCAAATCTTGGGAGACTCTGCACAGCGAGCGAATTGGTGTTTTCGTATTTGCTGGCGATTTCTCCCCGCACCAATACGATCACGGCGTCGATGAAGTGGTCGCCGATCATACACACAAAAAGGGTTGGCGGCGATTGCCCTTACCTTGGCCGGTGACGGGTTTTGTCGCTGGATGTGCAGACCTGTGGCAGCAAGCGCAACGAAGACAAGCCCTAGCTCTGCCGGGGCTTGTGCGTAGATGAACGCGCTGAGGTTAGGTGGCGGCTTTTAGGGGCGTGGCCTTAAGCGCCGCTTCCGCGCGGAGTCGGCCATCGAGGTCATTCCCGTCTTGCCGGCCGCGCTCTTCATAGAGTGCATAGGCCCGGCGGCGAATCTCCTCTTCAGGGATCGGGTTGGTTACGACGTTTGAGGGTTGCTTCTTGCTCGCTTCATGTGCCATGTCGGACACTCCTTTCTGGCTGTGGGGTGTGTCAGGAGGACTCACCCGGAGGAATGCAATCATCGCTGAGTCACGGTAGTCCTCACGATGCAGCTTGAGCAGCGGTCAAGGATGCAGCCAGCGGCGCGAGATGCGCGAAGCCCTGAACGAGTGCGTGGCGGCAATTGTGGCCGCCATCCGTGTAGCCCTGGAGCGCACGCCACCAGAACTCTCCGCCGACATCAGCGACCGTGGCATCCTACTCGCCGGGGGTGGCGCGCTATTGCGAAATCTGGACAAGAGGATCAGGGACGAAACCGGCTTGCCCGTACGCGTCGCGGACGATCCTCTATGCAGCGTCGTGCTAGGAACGGCCAAGCTCCTCGATGACTTCAGGCTACTCCGTCGCGTTGCCGCTGATTAGAGCCACATGCTTAGGCTCGGGCCGCTGCATGAGTGTAAGTGATTTGGCGAGAGAGGGCGTGCTGCCAGTACACTTTGGAAAGAATAGGACGTTGCAGCCGAGTCTACGCGGGTAAAGACGACGATGGCTACTCGGACTGAGCGTGCCCTTATTTATCTCAGCGGGTGAAGGATGAGGCCCCAATGTCTCAAATGCGCAAAGATATTCTTACTGGCAGCTGGGTAATCATGGCCGAGACCAACACGGTACGGCCCTCGGATTTTCAGTTCACTAGATTCCTGAGGGAAACGATGTTCTGCCCATTCTGCGAAACCAACGAGGCTGCTACCCCGCCGGAAGTCTTCGCCATCCGAAATCCGGGCTCGTCCCCCAACGGGCCAGGGTGGTCCGTGCGGGTGGTCTCCAATTCCAATCCACTATTGCGGATCGAAGGGGAATTGGGACGACGCGCTGAAGGGTTCCACGACCTGATGAACGGCGTGGGCGCCCACGAGATCATCGTGGAAACACCCCGACACGACCGTAGCCTGCACGAACTGGAAGTCCACGAACTCTCTGACGTCATCAGAGCTTACGTGGCTCGCATCATCGACCTAGAGGGCGATAAACGGATGCGCTACGTGCTCATCTTCAAGAATCACGGTGAAGGAGCCGGCGCGCACACCATTAGTCATTCAATCTCACAATTGATGGCGCTGGCGGTAACACCACGCTCACTTAAGACAAAGCTCATGGTCGCTCGCGACTACTTTGCCTTGAAGGAACGGTGCATCTACTGCGACGTACTCCAACAAGAGCTCAAGGGCCGGCGGCTAATTGCTGAGAATGCCGATTTTGTGGCGTTTGCTCCATTCGCCTCGCGCTTTCCGTTCGAGATGGGAGTGTTTCCCAAATCTCACAGCAGCGCGTTCAGCCGGATCAGTCCTGGGCAAATTGAAAACCTGGCACGGATTCTACGCGATGTCCTGCAGAAGTTGGATCACACCCTCGGCGGGCCGCCCTACAACTTATCGCTCCAGGACAGACCCTTTCTGCGCCCGAGAGCGGGCTATTGGAACACAATCGAAGACGACTTCCACTGGCACTTGCAAATCTTGCCGCAAATCGTCCGCGTGACGGGGTTCGAGTGGGCCTCCTGGTTCTTCTACAACCCGGTGCCGCCGGAAATTGCCGCTCAATGCCTCTCGCCGTGACCGGGTCAGGGCTCCAGACTCCGTCGAGCAGATGGTCTCCCACAATTCTGGAAACGATCGCAAGCCTCACCACGGGTCTGTTCCAGATACAAGAACTCGTTCAGCCAGTTCACCAGCAACGTTTCTCTATCGATTCCCTCGGCTTCGATGGTGCGGACTACCGACGGTTTCCCGCTTGGGCCCAGCCGGTCCAGGGAACTCATGGCTCGAGCGGCATTCTCCAGCAATTCCGCAAAAGTCTGGCCTTGCACACGGAAAGCTTGATCGGCGGTGTGCTCGACCTCCTCAAACCTCATCGCGACCTCGGGAACTGACCTCCAGGAGTGTCAACTGCGAAGCTCGGGCATCGGTTCCAGCGCCGGTTCCATAACTCTGAGACGGCCCAAAACAGACGCCAGGAGCCTCTCCTTATTACGGAGTGCAAGTTTGAACTCGCGATGGTCCGTGTGTGAGATTTCTCTTTGCAGTTCACGATGCCTTTGGCCAAGAATTTCCAACACAAGCTCCCTCTCCTCTACAGTTAACGTGAGTTCCATAATTCCTCCTAGGCTGTCAGCGCGACGGTGGAAGATCGCTGGACCATGCGTCCGCGGCAATCAGCCATTTCTTTCCTACGCGCCTCCACACAGTGAGATATTTGCCATGATCTTCTTTTCTCGTTCCGTTATTCAGGGGCATGTTCATGTGATACGTGCCCACGTCCCAGGCAAACGGACCCCTGTTGCTTGATATAAGTGACGTCAAAGGCGACGTCGGACGCACCATGGCCGAGCGGCGCCTTCAAATCCTGTCGAATCGAATCGCGTCTGGAAAGGACCTCCTGGAAGGCTTTTCTCGACGGCGGCGAAGCCAGAGTCCTTCATTCAAGCCGCAGTTTCGATCTTCTTCCTGGCAGCTGTGGGGAGCTCAAATTTCAGTACTCCCGCCTGCCATTCGACGACCGCGTGCTCCGGCAACACCTCAGCTGCTAGGTCGACGACTTCCAGAATTTGGCCGGGATGTGACCCCGTCTGCTCGATTTCTCCGACCTTGGCTTTCGTGTCACTTGCCTCTTTCCTGCCCAGAATTGTGACGCAGCTCGGCTCGATGCTGACTTCAAGTTCAGTCTCGTCAAAGCCAACGACGTTAGCGCGAACACTAATCCGGTCTTCGGATTCCGACATGGAAACCGATACCGGGCATAACAGCTCAGATTCTGCTCTCAACCAATCCTCCCGATCGTGACCATGCTCCCGGCCACGAGCTTCGAACAACTCGTGTGCACGGCGGGCGACAGCAAGCTGCACCTTTTGCGTCTTGCGCTGGAGATCTGCAGGATTTGATGGGTTCAACCGCACGGCGGGCAGATCAGATTTTGGTTTCGGTGCCCTTTGAGACTTCATAGCACCCTCCTTCGAATGTTGCAGTGAAGGAGCATCGCTCGGCCTATTGTCGCAACCGGCACAGGCTGGGGCGAGCCATCATGAACGTTCCTGTGCAGGGGCACAGGACAAACTTCTACATATTCCATTCTCATCAGAGTCTCCCTCGTATGCCGTGACCCGCGTCACCAATGCGCGTGTCCCTGTGAAAGCCGGGAGGGAGGGTTGACCCGAGATGATATTAGAAGGGAGAGGCGTCCGCCCCGCCCCTGCCCCTGACAAAGTTCTTTCCGCTGGTGTTCACGCTGCTGCAGCAACGCGCGGCATAGTGATCGTAAACGGCCTTTGATGTTCGAAAGCACGCTCCCGATGTCCCACGATCGTGTACTTCGGGCTTTGAGTCGGTGGCATTGAACCAGCGATTTCATTGCGGAAGTGATGGTAGCCGCCGGAGAATCTGCCCCGATCCCACACTTTCAGCAGAGTCTCCGTAAACAGGCCATTCTTAATGCCGTCCATTGCCACTTGATTGTCTTGGCAAGCTGAGATGAGGATGACGCTGCATTCGATGTTGACCCTCTCCCTAGGTGGAGTTTTCTTGCGAATATCGTCGTACAAGGCCGCCCGCTCCTTGTAGATCTTGGACTGTACGTCAGGGGGCAGGAACTTGGGCCTGAGGTTCGGGCCTGTGCTAGCGCGTACTCGCCATTCCAAGTGAGGAATGAAAGATTCGGGATTCAGAAACATCTCTTTTGTAATCGTCCCGCTATGGCAACTGTCAGCCACAACGAAGATGCGTACGCCGGGCCGGAAATGTGACCACATCGCGTATAGTTCATCATCGACCAGCTGGCGGTCATACAGCACCCAGGTTTCATCCAGACCGTCCGGTTCGTCTTTATTGACATCATTAATTTGGCCGCCGTGGCCCGAGTACGTCAGTAAGAAAAAGTCGTCCTCAACCAGTCCCTTGGCGGCCTTTTCGATTGCATCCAGCAACGCAGTGGAAGTGGCAGCTTTCGTCAACAGTGACTGGGTAGCGAATCCTTGGCTTTTTGCCATTGGTTCCATGTCGCGGGCGTCGTTCTCGCAGGCTACAAGTTCTCCGTTCCAGCCCGCGTAATGGATAGGGTCAACTCGATTCAGTCCGATGTGGAGAGAAATTCCTTTTGGTTTAGCTGCTCCTGTCATAGATCCTCCTTTCAAAAGCTGAGTCACCGTGAGTGTGCCCTGAACGGCTGCTCGTATACGGATTGCGGTCCCGGGCTTAAGATCGACTCGAACCCCTCTTCTTCAAACCAAGTTCGAAATGATGTTTGTGCCAATGAATCTGTCACGCATGAATTGATATCGTCGGTCAACGTCGCTCAAAGTAATCGGCCAAATTCTTCTGGGCTGAGCTGGAGTTTGTGAAGCCATTTGCGCAATGTGGATTTGCACAGTGTGCCGCCCGGGTGTAATTCGTGGAATAGAACCAGACTCGGCGCTCGTTTGTGGATTGAAAAACACCCTCCCCGATCCGACTTGACAGGACCGTAACCAAGCTGGCGAAGAACGCCAACGAACTGGCTCCACCTCAGCTGCACAGGAAATCCACCCACGTCCAACTCCGCTCGGAAAGTTCTCGCTCTTGTCCTTCGAACCGGCAATGTCCGACCGATCCTCCCTACTTCGCCGGCACTGTGAGAATCAACACAGCCAGGACTGCCAGGACGAAGCTTGCGACAAGCGAAAACAGGGCGTGGAGCGGATGTGCGCGGAAATAGCTATCGCCGGGCCTCCTAAAGTGAATAAGGGTCTTCACAACCAACCTCCTGCTACGATCAGGCAGCAGACCCGTTTTCGATCTTTGGCCTACAGTTCCTTATCTTTATTAAGCACTTTTCGATGTGATGTTGCAGTGATATCGGCTACTTCGTTCCTCGCACCTTTTTCAAAGCGTTTGTAGGTACCTTATCGCAGGAAACGGGTGAAAGAATCCAGTCCCCACACGATTGCTTTTTTTGCCGGTTGGCAGCGGCTGGGGGACCCAACATCACTGAACTGTTCTGTACCAGGCGCTGGACTGAATGTGTGCCGCTCAGTTTTTGGGTGTCCTGACCACCGCCGGTTCCCCGCTTCGCTCACCTCGAGGCTCTGGGAACCCCTAGGCCAAAGATTTCCCCCACAGCCATCTGCTGCCGGTGAGTCTCGTCCTCGACGACCTCGATGTTTGTGCAGAGGCCGGCGTCATCCAGTGGAGGGTAAACCCGGGTCAGCGCTGAGGTGCCAGCCTTCGGGTGAATCGAAGTCGGCTGAAAACCGCTGAATTCGCGACCCGGACACCGGAGACCGGAGATGTAGGGAAGGGAAGGCACTGCCTGCGACCGCGGTCGGCGGAGGTGTCATCGGCGGGAAGCAAAGCCGGGAGTGCATCCGTGGCCAGCAGTGATAGCATTGACCGATCTGGCTACCGGGTCCTTTCTTCGCCGGCTCGGCTCCCCGGTCTAAGAGCTCGCGAACTGTTTCCTCTCCCCTAGGGTTCGTTCGCGCCTGAGTAATCTTGTATGTCTTCATGCGGGGGGGGGCGAGCCATGATCCCGCGGGGTTAAGCGTGGCAACGAAGGCGTCCTCGGAGGGTTACGTTTTGCTACTAGTGGGGGCTGCTCCAGCGCTCGCGGGAGGCGTTCCTTGATGGATTCACAGGTGTTCAGGAGACCGTTTCTGCGGGACGGACGTTTCGCGCATCCTCAATGAAATTGGCTTGTTTAGACAACTTGTGAGGGTTTCCGGGCGATGCAGGCTAGCGCTCCAGACCCGTCAGGGCGCAAACTTGCCAAACGTAATAAAAGAATGTAAAAAGAAACCCGCGGAGTATCTGTCGTGTCGAGAGCCGAAGGTCTGCTTAACGAGGAAAGAAGGCGCGCCATTCTACACGCCCTGAACCGCGACGGCCGGGTGTTAGTGAAGGATTTGGCCGCGACTTTCCAGATTTCTCAGATCACAATCCGAAAAGACCTAGAAGTACTTCAGAGTCGCGGCCTTCTGCATCGCACGCACGGCGGTGCCTTGACTCCACCGAGTGGGGCACTTAGCGACCTTTCGCTGCAGGAAAAGGAAAAGCTGCACCGTACGGAAAAAGTGCGGATTGCTCAAGCCGCGGTCCGGCTCGTCGAAGAAGGACAATCGATCCTGTTGGATTCGGGAACGACGACGATGGCGATCGCACGGGCGCTGCGCAACTTCCGCAAACTCACCGTGATCACCAATGCAATCAACATTGCTGCGGAGCTTGCCAACTCAGAGATTGAAGTGATCCTGACAGGGGGCACCGTCCGCAAGAATTCCTTTTCGCTGGTTGGCCCTCTCGCTGAAGAAACGCTCCGGCATCTGAGCGCTGACATCCTGTTCCTCGGCGTCGACGGCTTTGATACACGCCTCGGATTGAGCACACCGAACCTGCAAGAAGCCAAGGTCAATCGTGTCATGGTCGAGATCTCCCGGAGGGTGGTGGCGGTGTGCGACTCGAGCAAGTTCGGGCGGCGGAGCCTTTCGGCCATTGTTCCACCGAATGCTATTCATCAAGTCATTACCGACAAGAAGATCGCAAAGACAGATTTGCAAAATCTCAAAGATGCCGGAGTTGCGCCGATCCTGGTATAGCCAGACCAACATGCCGCTGACACAACTCAAACCGCCGACTCACATGCTCAGGGAGATACTCTCCCAACCGGAGTGTTGGTCGGAATGCATTCGACAACTCGAGAATGACGCGATCCTGCGCGAAATCACTGCGAATGTACCCGCCGACAGCGAGTGGCTGTTTATAGGGTGCGGTACGAGTTATTATTTGGCGCTTTCGGCAGCCGCAAGTTTTTCCGCAATCACCGGGATGCCCGCCCGGGCCGTACCTGCATCCGAGGTGTTGCTCTTCCCCGATACCGTGCTGCCGAAACGCCGGCCCATCGTTCCAGTTTTGATTTCCCGCTCGGGACGGACGACCGAGGTTGTCAAAGCCAGGGATTATCTTGAGGACGAGAGAGGTATCCGTACAATCGCGATCACTTGTGCGGCGGATCAGGTGCTGGCCCAAGCCTCATGCTTTCCGATTATTCTCTCGGCTGCGGAAGAATTGAGCACCGTCATGACCAGGTCGTTCAGTTCGATGTTGCTTGGTCTGCAATACCTCGCGGCAACCCTGATTGGCGACGTGGGCGTGCTGCAAGCACTCAAACATCTGCCGAAGGCGGCGGAACCGCTGTTTCTTGAGACGCCGCCCCGCCTGCGCGACGTTGTTGACAGGTATGATTTTGACGACTACGTTTTCCTTGGACACGGCCCATTCTACGGAATCGCCTGCGAAGCCGCGCTGAAAGTAATGGAGTCGTCATGCAGCTACGCTCAAAGCTTCCACAGCCTGGAATTCCGCCACGGCCCAAAATCTATCGTGAGTGCGAAGACGATGGTCGGTTTCTTCCTCTCGGATGCCGGGTACGCGGCGGAAGTCGATCTTTTAGAAGAGATCAAGAGCTTGGGCGCAATCACGTTCGTCGTCACTCCGCGAGTCGATAGCCGCGTGAGGGCGAGGGCAGACTTGTTGGTCGAAGTGCCCATGGAGGGTCCGGAGTGCTTGCGGCTGGCAGGTTGCATCCCGTGGGGACAACTTCTGGGTCTCTACACCGGGCTCAAGAAAGGGCTGAATCCGGACTCACCGCGCAATTTGAGCCAGGTCGTCATCCTCAACGAGATTCCCTAGGAAAGTTCCGGTGCCACAGTTCGACATCACGATCGCGGGTGAACTCAACCTCGACATCATCCTCTATGGTCTGCCTGAGGAACTTCCGCTCGAACAGGAATTGTTGGCGAGCGGCCTGGTGGTCACTCTGGGAAGCTCTTCGGCCATCACCGCTCACAACCTCTCCGTACTAGGAACGCGGGTTGGATTCATCACGCGGGTCGGCAACGACGCGCTGGGGAGAGTTGCGCTCGACCGGCTGCGCGCCGCCGCCGTGGATCTCACGCGAATTACTCAGTCATCCACTTCGAATACCGGCTTGACGGTGGTTCTACCGCACGCCCGCCAACGCCGGATTCTTACCTATGCCGGGTGCATGGCTGATATGACGATCGCGGATCTGGATCTCGCTTATCTTGCGTCGTCCCGCCATTTTCATCTGTCGTCGTACTTTTTGCATCGCGGCCTGGTGCAGCAGATACCGGAACTATTCCAGCGTCTGAAAGCGACAGGGCTGACCATTTCGCTGGATACCAACGACGACCCCGCAGACCGTTGGGAGGATGGCGTTCAGGAGGCTCTGCGATTCGTCGATATCCTGATGCCAAACGAGCGCGAAGCCTGCAAGCTTACGCACACTGACGACGTAGAAGACGCGATTCGGAGCTTGGCGAAACAAGTGCCTGTCGTCGTAGTCAAACGAGGTGCGCGAGGCGCAACTGCCGTGTTCAAGGGTGAGTCAGTTTCTGTACCGGCGTTCCCGGTGGAGGTCGTGGACGCGGTGGGTGCCGGCGACAGCTTCAATGCCGGTTTCTTGCACAAGTACGTGCAGGGCGCAGACATGGCTGCCTGTCTCGCTTACGGCAATCTGGCCGCCGCCTGCTCCACGACTCGGGCGGGCGGCACGGAGGCCTTCCGTAGCCCTGAGTGCTGGAAGAAGTTCTTTGCCGCAAACGAAGCCCACGGCTGACGCCGATGCAACTACTTGCGGATAGTTTCGAGCAGCAGACTCCCTTGAAATTCCGTTTCAAGCTCGGCGGCCGACGCGTCGACTTCACCTAGATCAACGTCATTGACGTAGTCATGCACGCGATATTTCCCCGGCTGCAGGCCGCGTAACTCGATCTTCCCCTTCCATCGGGTCTGTGGGCTCGCTGCGTAAAAGGCGTAGTACATCCGGCCATCTTTTTCGATGGCATAGGCCTCGGGGATGTCGTAACCGTAAATGTAGAGGTTCTTGAAATCACCTTTCGAGAGCATTTTTGAATTGTAGAGAGCAGTCCACTTCTTCCAGTGCTCCTCTTTTAGCAGGTTCAGAGCGACTTTGGTGAATCTCGGACCAGAGTCGGGCCAGGTGAATTTCGTACCAAGAACTCCGCCCGTACCGAGTGTTGAGGAGAAGTCTTGTCCATGCTCATCCCACTGTCCCTTCTTATCCTTCGTCATTTCTGAGAGCTCGACGTGGTCGCCATAGATCGCGGCCGCGGGTCCGAGGATTGCCTTGTACCACTTGATGCGGCGGCGGACCTGAACGCCGCCGACAGGATCGGCGGTGACGGCCTGGTCCATGAACGGCAGCCAAGCCACGTTCGGTGTCGTTCCGCAAGGGCAGATCTGGGTCACGCTTTCGGGCTTGAGCGAACGAGTCGTCTGATAAATGACTCTGTAAACGTCCGCGACCGCGCGAATGGAATCTTCCGGCGATTGGTGGTGGTGCTTCGGGTTATAGCAGGCTGGTGCGGTGTAGATGTTGTCGAGCTTGTGTCCGTCGAAGCCCCAATCGCGAACAAACTTCTCGGTCAGATTCTTGTAATACTGCTGAACTTCCGGAAGCGCGGGGCAAAGCACGGCAAGGCTGCGGAAGATGCGCGCGGGCTTCCCGTTCTTGTCGAGCACGAGCCAGTCGGGGTGCTCCTGTACGACCCTCGACACAACGTACTTGTGCGATTCCCATTTGCCTTGTCCGTCCTCCGCCGTCAACGGATACCACCAGAGCTGCGCCCGCATGCCCTGTTGATGAAGGTCATCCACCATCTTCTTTATGGAATCGCCGGGGAAGGTGTCGCGACGCGGCTCCCAGTCGCCGTAGGTGTTGAACCAGCGATCATCGAGCGTGGCCCACTTGATACCTAGTTCCTTGAGCTTCGGGACCGTACCGAGCATCTGTGCGGGCGTTACATTGAACTCGTAACCCCACCCGCACCATGCAATGTTGTAGGCCTCACC
Organism: Terriglobia bacterium; assembly: GCA_020073015.1. Lineage (GTDB taxonomy): Bacteria > Acidobacteriota > Terriglobia > Terriglobales > Acidobacteriaceae > Acidiflorens. Next base: position 15,580 of record JAIQFZ010000068.1, read on the forward strand.
GCTGGGCTTGGTCAGGCTCCATCCTTCTTTTTGCAGCGCGAGTGACCACGTTCGAAGCGGCTCATAGAAGTCACCGTGATACACGGCGAGGAAGGTACGCGGGGTCGCGAAAGACTCTCCGGGTTCCAGTGTTGTCTTCGGATCGAGTACAACACTGGCTTCCACGCGCTGGTCCGCGGCCACGTTGACAGGCAAGGAAAGCACGACCGGAATGGTCTCGATGTGTCCGATGGCTTCGCCCACCGCAGACGTCCAGAACGCGTTCACGGGCACGCCACCTCCCTGTCCCTGGTTCACAACCGCGGCCATCAAGTTGGGCCGGGAGAAACGGGCGGGGAGGGGCAGAATCTCATCGCGTCCCCAATCAAAACTCGCTCCCTGAAACGACCAGAGTTGATAAGGCTGGGCCTTGGGATCGGCGAGCGCGGCATTGATGCGATGCTGCTGTACCTGCACACGGTCCAGCCGCAATGGTTTCCCACTCTTGTTTTGGAGAGATGCAGTCAGGACGGCAAAACCGGGAAAATCATCGTAGACCTCGATTGCGAGCGACTCCTCCAACCCGGAACTGGCGCTGCGAGCGGTGGCCTGAATCCTGTTGCCAAGCGCACCCAGCTTTCCCGTCGACCCGGTGATGACCACGCTGCTTGGTTCGATGGAGAAATCGCTTACAGGTCGGCCGTTAACCCACGCTGTGGTGCCGTCGGCATGGGGCCCAGGGTCGTCCAGTGTGATGTGCCGCCCGTCCTTCCTGAGAAAAGCCTGGAGATAGCCGCGCGGCGACAGTTCGAAATCCGCCAATGGCGTCCTGATCAGAACGGAGCCGTCCGTTCTGGCTGTGGCTTCGATCTTGGAGACCGCGGGAGATGGATGGTTTGTGGCGCTTGGCGGCGCAGATTTCTGACACGAAGACAAGAGGCAGAACAGAACCAGCACCTCTCCACACCTCAGCAGGCTCCCACCAACATTCGGTTGTCGGTTCATCAATTTCCTCCCCGCTCGGAGACCGCGGCTGCCCCTTTGAACTGGCTGAACAGCTTTTCGGCATTCAGATGGTAGATCTTCTCGAGAACCAGATTGGGCAGGTCAAGACCGTAAATCTTCCAGCGGCCTTGTGCGGGAGCGTCGTAGTAGTCGAAGTATTCGTCGGCGGTTTCAAGCCAGCGGAAATAGCTCTGGTACAGATCGGCCTCGAAATTGTTGTCGGTCCCGAACATGACACGATCCTGAAAGTCAAGGAATAGTTTGTAGGTCCGGCGCGGCTGGCGGCCAAGTTCTGCCTGACGGGCCCCGAACTCGATTTGGACATTCGGAAATCTCTTCAACAGCGCCTCGATGTTATCGAGATTCTCCGGCCAATTGCCCACGTGCAGCACGACGAACGTCGTGTTGGGATGCTTCGCGATCATCCGGTCGCGCGCCGCGATCAGTTCTTCCATGCTCGGGAACTGAGGACCGTAGAAGCTCCAGTCCGGATGCTCAACCAGCTCTTCGTATCGTTCATTGTTGCCATCGATGGGATGAAAGAAGGCCTCCGGGTCGGCAATATGGATCGCCACGGGAATGCCCAGGCGGCCGCATTCTTCCCAGATCGGATCGAGCCTGGGATCGTCGATGGGTAAGAGTTTCCCGCTCTTGTCGCGCACGCCCAGCCCCAATTCCTTCAGGATCTTCAGACCGCGCGCCCCTCGGCGCACCGAATCGTCCAGTTGCCGCACCATGAGCCGGCTGAAATTGGGATCGTCAATCTTGCTCCAGTCCAGCTGGGTGAAGACGTAGAAACGTCCGGGGTAGGGCTTGACCATGGTGTCGACAATTGCCTGGAGGTCGCTGCCCCAGCCGCCGGTAAGGACGACGACCGACTTGATGTTGAGCTGGTCCATGAGAGCAACCGCTTCTTGCGGAGGCATCCGGGTTCCGATTCCGCGGGCGTCGTTCAAGTGCTGATGCACGTCGAAGACCGGGAACTTCGCCCTCGGAACCGGCGTCGCTTTGACATGCAGCATGGACTGGGGATGAAAGTCGCGGAGGAGCAGCGTCTTCTTCTGCTCAGCATTAGGGTCAGATTTGTAGCCGATCTGCCCTGCGGCCGCAGTCGGCGCCAGAAGTGCGGCTGAAATCACCAACGTCGCCATGACGGTTCCCATAAACACTCCTTGCCTCCCTGATTCTGTCGCGGTCCGGCGCGCAGACTAGCCGAAACAAAACGCTCTTGATCGTAAGCATTGTATGCCAGTCCTTAACAAGAGTACCAGTGGAAGTTTCCCCAGTACGCTTGGCTCCGGCCAAGTACGCCGCAGAAGACTCCATCGCTTGTCTTGGCCACAATGTTCAGAAAGTTGGTGTTTATCTGCAATTTCAGCACGATGTCGATGCCTGGAAGCCCGGACCCCTTACCAGTTTTTCGATTACCCCCTTGACTTTTATTCAGACGGGAACTAAAAGATATAAGTCGTAACAAATCGAAATCACGTGCATTCCTAATTTATGAGTGGACCTCCCCTGCACCCGAGAGCGGCCACTCGAAGGAAGGTCTCCATGATCTCCCCGTGCTTGTGCGTTACACTCAACCGCCTCATCTTTCTGTTCCTTTTGGCTGCCATCGCTGCGCCATGGGCACTCGGGCAAGCCAGCTACACGGCGCAGGTTCGAGGTGTAGTGACGGACCAGAGCGGTGCCGTGGTGCCGAACGCGACCCTCACCATCACCAACGACGCCACGAATATTTCGATGACGGCGCGCAGCGACGATCACTGACAGTACATCCTCACTGGGTTGCGCCCGGCGGTTTATACCTTAAAGGCGGAAGGAACCGGGTTTCGAGCCCTGGAGCGGAAGAACATCGTGCTCCAGGTGGACCAGCAGACCACCATCGACTTTACGCTGCATCCGCTCGGCGTTCTCACCACCGTCGAAGTGACTGTGGCCGCGCCCTTGTTGGACACGGAAAGCGCCGGTCTCGGCACCAATGTCACCAACGAATACGTGCGCGATATTCCCCTCTATAACCGCAGCCTCTTTGGACTCGTCTACCTGGCGGGAGGCGTGACGGAGACAACCGGCTCCGGCATCAACGACAACTATCCCTCCGGCACGAACTTCGTTTCGAACGGACAGCGCAATGCCACCGCCGAAGTGCGGCTCGACGGCAGCCCCCTCAGTGCGCCAGAGCAGGGCGAAGGCGGCAACTCGAACGTGTACTACCAGCCTTCGGTCGAGATCGTCCAGGAATTCAAGGTGCAGAACAACAGTTTTGGCGCCGAATTCGGCAACAACGGCGGGACGGTTGTAAATATGGTGCTGCGGCAGGGCGGCAACAAATTTCACGGCGCCGGCTGGTGGTACGGTCAGCGCTCCGAATTCGATTCCCGCGACTTCTTCAACACCGAGGCGAAACCGGATCACGTGCGCGATCAGTACGGCTTCGCCGTGAGTGGGCCGCTTGTCCACAACAAGACGTTCTTCTTCTTTGACTTTGAGAAGCTTCGCCAGAATGATCCGCTGAATATTGGGGGATTCGTTCCAACTGATCTGATGCGGCAGGGAAACTTTTCGGAATTACTCGCCATCGATTCCCCGATCACGATTTACGACCCCAAGAACCTGACCTGCGATCTACGCTGTCCCTTCGAGACGCCGAACGTCATTCCGGCCGGTGAAGGCGGTGAAATCGACCCGATTGGTCAGGCGATCATCAACCTGTATCCTGAACCCAACGTCACCGGTACCGCTTACCCCGAACCGAACTTCCGCACCGTAGTGCTGAATCATTTCTCGGCCTGGCAGTTCGACATCAAGGTGGATCACCAGATCAGCCAGAACCACAAGATCAACGGCCGTTACAGCCGCCATTCCGACAAGTTCGACACTCCAACTGTCCTCGGCAGCAGCGACTTCAATGACGGGGTGATCTACACCACTGACGTCCACAATGCAGGGCTTGAATACGACTGGGCCATTAAGCCAACGATGCTACTGTCGAGCCGCTTCAGCCTGGATCGCGTCGTCGCTCCCGGCAAGACCAACAACTACCCCACCCTGAGTGACGTTGGGTTCCCGGATCAGGCGAGGCAATTTCTGGAGCGGAACGGGCTGCAGCGCATGCCCGCACTCGTTACTTCGGGCGAAGCTCTCAACCTCTTCGACCAATGCTGCGTGGACACCAACTTCGCGCACTCCCTGTACACCTACTCGTCAGCCTTGCAGTGGGTGTGGGGACGTCATTCCTTCAAGTTTGGCGGTGAGCAACGGCAGTTCTTCAACAATTTCTGGCAGCCGAATTATCCAACCGGCCTCTTCGACATTTCCCGCGATGTGACGGCGTCGCAGCCGAACGCAGGTTTGGGAGATGAGAACCAGGGCTTCTCTTACGCAACGCTCCTGACTGGCTTTGCTTACAGCGGCGAACTCAACGTCACTCCCGCCGTCGCCGACAAATCTCAGGAAACGGCTTTCTTTTTCCAGGACGACTGGAAAGTCACTCCCAAGCTGACCATCAACCTCGGACTGCGCTACGAGTGGAGCAATCCCTATACGGAGCGGTTCAACCGTTCGCAGTTCAGTAACTTCACTGGCGACTCCGGAATTAACATTCCGGGCCTCGGCGAAATCAGAGGTACAACGACTTTTGCCGGCTCATCCCGCCGCTCGGCGCCGGTGGATCGCAACAACTTCGCGCCTCGCTTTGGCTTTGCTTACCAATTGGCTACGAACACGGTTCTGCGCGGCGGAGCGGGCGTGTTCTACGGCATGAACGTGGCCACGAATTTTCAGTACGCAGGCACTGCCTTCCGCAAATCAGCCCAAATCAAGTTCACCAAGGACAATTTCGCTTCGCAGTTCGCCTCGTTTGCAGACCCGTTCCCGAGCGGCCTGTCGGATCCACAGGGAACCAAGTACGGAGCGCTCGCGCAGTGGGGGTTCTCTAACGAGAACGATCTGGGAACGCAAACGGCCCGAAATGCTGAAATCTATCAGTGGAACCTCGGCATTCAGCATTTGCTCCCGGGCAACATCGTGATTGGTGCCGACTATTCCGCCAATCGCAGCACACATCTGCCGTGGGCAGGGACGAACAGTACGCGCAATCGTAATTTCCTTTCGACGCCCGCGCGCAATCAGGCCATCGCCGATGCAGAGGCGCTGGATATGTCGCCGTCGGATTACCTGAACGAGAACGTAGACAACCCGCTCCGTTGCCTGTTCACCACGGTGGACGCTCAAGGCAATCCCTGCTCCGCAGCACCGATCTTCGATGAAGTGGATTCCATCTACAACGACGCGCAGATTCCGCGCCTGAACCTGCTGCGGCCCTAT
>JAIQFZ010000069.1 GCA_020073015.1 Terriglobia bacterium
AGGACGGCTACTTAACTAATTAAGCAGCGTATGCCATCTGTTGATTGGCAATTATCATTTTGCACGCGATTACGGATGTGTGCACTCCGGCATGCCTTCGGGCCGCAAGCATCTCCGTCGAAGCCGTGACGCCCCCATTGGTGGGATGGCCCATCTCAAAGAGCTACTTCTATTGTGGGGACGAAAGGCGGGGAAGTCAAACTTGGGAAGTGGCGGATGGATGCCAGCCTATCGCCGCTTCCGCCAGTCACTCTGTGATCCGGCGCAATTTGTAAGCAAATTGTCAAATCCTTGTCATTTTCCGTGCGTACGCGTGCTGTTAACCCCCTGTTGGGGCTAGAGTTTAGGGGTATGATTCACTCCAGTCTTGCAGTCGGGGCACGGGTGTACAAAATGCCATCCTTATCGGAAGCAACCGTCGAGCCGGTCCCTGCCGGTTCTGAGCGTATTCTGGTCATCGAGGACGATCGAGCCGTCCAAAAAGCGCTGCGCCGGCTCTTTGAAAGTGAGGGCTTCACGATCGACATTGCCGGCAACGGGGTTGAGGGGCTCGAGATGTTCCGGGCGGCGACGCCGTCGGTGCTCGTGTTGGACCTGAGTCTACCCGGCATGCCCGGCCAGGATATATGCCGGGAGATCAGCCGGGTGGCTCCTTCGCTGCCGATCATCATCCTGAGCGCGCGCGCCGAAGTCATGGACAAAGTGCTACTGCTCGAGTTGGGTGCGCACGACTACGTCACCAAGCCGTTCAGCCCGAGGGAGCTTCTGGCACGGGTGCGCACGGCCATGCGCCGCTCGACTCGAACTCCAGTGACCGAGACGTTCACCTTTGACGATGTGAAAGTCGACTTCACGAAGATGGAGTTGTCGCGAGCGGGGGATCTCGTTCAGTTGACGTCGCAGGAATTCAAAGTGCTGAAGTTCATGATCCAGAATGCCGAGCGTGTGCTCACACGCGAGGAACTTCTCAACACGGTGTGGGGATACCAGAATTATCCGAGCACGCGGACGGTCGACAATCACATCTTGAAGCTGCGGCAAAAACTGGAGAAAGATCCCGCTAACCCGGTGCACTTCCGCACCGTGCACAGCGCGGGTTATAAATTTGTACCCTAAGTGGTCGTGGAAACGCACCGCGTAGGCAAGGAGAACCATGGGCGGAATTCGGCTGCGGACCAAGTTCCTGCTCTCCATGGTCGTGGTTTCAGCGGCGCTGACTTTCACTACCCTGCTGGTGGTTCGGCACACGGTCCAGAGGCAGGTACGCCTGGGGATCCAACGTGACCTGCAGAACTCGGTCTCGGCCTTCCACAATTTTCAAACACAACGGGAAATGACGCTGGAGCGCTCGGCGGCCTTGTTGGCCGATCTCCCGAATGTTCGCGCGCTCATGACCACGCACGATGCCCCGACCATTCAGGACGCGTCGCGCGCTCTATGGCAATTGTCAGGCAGCGATCTGCTCCTGCTGGCGGATTCCTCCGGGCAAGTCATGGCGCTGCAGGCGACGCCGCCGGAGATCACCGTTCGCCAGGCCCAGGAATTTTTCCCCCAAGTTGTCGCGCGCGACGCGACCCGGCACTGGTGGTACGTGGAGGGACATCTCTACGAGGTCTTCCGCCAAGCCATTTATTTCGGTCCGGCGAGCGAGCACCGGGTGCTGGGATATCTGGGACTGGGCTACGAGATCGATGACCGGGTGGCCCGCGATGTGAGCCGGGTCGCGGCCAGCGAGGTTGTATTTCGCTATGGAGACTCGATCGTTCGCAGCACCTTGAAACCTTCCCAGGAAGCGGAGTTGCTGCGGATTGCGCCGCGCGGAGCCGGGGGAGGGCCACTCCAGGCGGATCCGGTGCGGCTGGGCGAGGAACAGTTTCTCGCCACGTCGGTTGATCTGACTTCTTCACCGGTGGGTCCCGCTTTGAGTCTCTGGGTGTTGAAGTCGTTCGATCAGGCGACGGCGTTCCTGCGCAGTTTGAACGAACTCCTGCTGGCGCTTGGGTTAACGGCTGTGCTCGCCGGAAGCCTGCTCGTCTTCCTGATCTCGCACACCTTCACGCGTCCTCTGGAAAACCTGGTGGCCGGAGTGCGCGCGCTCGAACAAGGGGACTATGCGTATCCGCTTCATGCCCAGGGCGGGGATGAAGTGGCTGAGGTCACCGTCGCCTTCGATCGCATGCGGAGCAGCCTGCAGAAGACGCAGAGACAGTTGCTGGATGCGGAGCGCTTGGCGACCATCGGGCGCATGGCCAGTTCCGTGTCGCATGACCTGCGGCATTCTCTGGCGGCCATCATGGCGAATGCGGAGTTTCTGTGCGAGAGCGACCTGAACGCCAGCCAGCGCGAAGAGTTGTACGCCGAAATCCGCATCGCCGTCAGCCAGATGACCGACCTGATTGAATCCCTGCTGGAGTTCTCGCGCACCCGGGAGTCCTTGCGTCCTGCCTACGGAGACGTGCAGTCGGCCGTGGAGCAGGCGATCCAGACCGTCAAGGTGCATCCCGAATACCAGCGCATCCGGATCGGAGTGTCGTGTGACGGGTCCACCGAAGGCTGGTTCGATTTCAAGAAGCTGGAGCGCGCCCTGCAGAATCTACTGCTGAACGCGTGCGAGGTTGTGCCCGCCGATGGGGGCAAGATCGAAATCGGTTTGCGGCGTAACGGCGAGAACCTGGAGATTCGCATTGCGGATAATGGTCCGGGGGTCGCGGACGCAGTGCGCGACCGTCTGTTCGAACCCTTCGTGAGCCACGGCAAGGAGAACGGAACCGGCATGGGACTGACCGTGGTGCAAAAGATACTGCAGGACCATGGCGGGGATGTGGTGGTGGAGCGGACTTCGGCCGCCGGCACAACCTTCCGGCTCAGTTTGCCGTTGAGTCCGTCCCCGGAGAAGGTTCTCGCGACCAAGAACGCGCTGTAGCGATCATAATTTCTGTCTCGAATTCCTCGAGTTAAAGAAGGCGGCAGGAGGTCCCATGGGCACGAAGCATGCGTTCCGTCTCTGGCATTGGATGATGCTGGTGAGCTTGGTAGCAGGCACCCGGTTGCTGGCCGCGCAGGAGGCCGCCAATCCGGCAGAGTCCCCTTCGCCGAACGTGCTGGCCGACTCCGTTCGCGAGTTGCGAGAGCAGGTGCGGGAACTGCAGGCCGCGATGGCCGAAATGCGGTCTGAAACCCAGCGGGCTCGCGCCGAAACGCTCGCAGTGCGCCGCGAACTGGAAGAAATGCGCGCGCCATCGGGGACAGGGAATGGGGTTGTCATGGAAGCCGTTGCCCGGACGAACGGGTCAAGTTCGGGAGCGCCCAGTGGCACTGTGCCGGAGGAAGAGCAGCAGGATCAGAAAAGACACGACCGCACCGCTGCTCTGGATGAGGAGTACGAGTTGTTGAGTGGCAAGATTGACGATCAGTACCAGACCAAGGTGGAGAGTGCGTCGAAGTACCGCGTGCGTCTTTCGGGAATTGTGCTTCTGAATCTGTTCAGCAATTCGGGAACGGTGGACAGCATTGATCTCCCAACCCTCGCCTATGCGAAGCCCCCGGCGTATTCGGAGGGCAGCTTTGGCGCTACCCTGCGGCAGTCGGAAATTGGGTTCGAAGTCTTCGGGCCGCGGGTGGCGGGCGCGCGAACTCGGGCGGACTTGCAACTTGATCTGGGTGGCGGATTTCTGACGGCTCCGAACGGCGTCAATGCAGGGTTACTGCGCCTCCGGACCGGCACGATGCGGTTGGACTGGGCCAACACTTCCGTAGTCGCCGGCCAGGACGGACTCTTTTTCTCACCGACCTCGCCGACCTCGTTCGCCTCGCTGGCGATTCCAGCGCTCTCCTACGCCGGCAACCTGTGGGGATGGACGCCGCAGGTCCGCGTGGAACACAGAGTAGCGTTGGGGGAAGCATCAAGCCTGGTGTTTCAGGGCGGGATCCTGGACCCGCTTAGCGGGGAAACACCAAGCTACGGAGTGTATCGCCAGCCCGGGCCCGGAGAAGCGTCGCGCCAGCCGGCGTTTGCGACCCGGGCGGCGTGGACGCACAACGTTTTCGGACAGCCGCTGCGGGTGGGGCTGGGTGGCTTCTTTAGCCGGCAGAGTTATGGCTACGATCGAAATGTGGATGCCTGGGCGGGCATGACGGATATTGAACTGCCGCTCAGCCACCAATTTTCGCTGAGCGGGAAACTGTACCGCGGCAGAGCTCTGGGCGGACTCTACGGCGGCATCGGGCGCAGCGTGTTGTTCAGCGGCGATCCGGCATACTCCAGCACGGCGGTGCGAGGACTGAACACCGTCGGGGGGTGGGCCCAGCTGAAGTATCAGCCCCTGAGTAAGCTGGAGTTCAATGGAGCGTTTGGATTGGATAATCCTTACGCCACCGACCTGCGGGCGTTCCCGTACGCGCAGGCCTATGGCAATCCGGGTCTGGCCAGGAACTCGGGAAGCTTTGCCAATGTGATTTTCCGGCCGCGGTCCGACCTGCTGTTTTCCGCTGAGTACCGGCACCTGAAGACTTATATGATTAACAGCGGACCAAACGGTGCCGACCACGTCAATCTAATGATGGGCGTTTTGTTCTGAGTGGACGGAGCAGAAGCTCGACGATGAAAATCTGGATTCTGAACGACCGGCGACACGGGTGCGCGCGCACCGGGCTCTGTGCGTTGCTGTTGTGGGTAGGTTCTGCCGGAGTATGGGCGCAGGTCACGACCGTGCGCGGACGCGTCGAGGTTGCGGGGACAGTGAAGGCGCGCCGCGCAGTTCTGCCCGGCACAGTGATCTGGCTCACCCCGGTGGCGGGATCCGCCAGCGATCTGTCCCTTGCGACACCGAGTGTGCCGGCAAACCTGCGTTTGGTCCAGAGGCACAAGAGTTTTCAACCGCACATCCTGGTGGTCCCGGCCGGCTCGTCCGTGGAGTTCCCCAACCACGATCCCTTCTTTCACAACGTGTTCTCACTTTTTGAAGGAAAACGGTTCGACCTCGGGCTCTACGAGGCGGGCAGCACGCGGATGGTGCGATTTGACCGGCCGGGGATCAGCTACATTTTCTGCAATATCCATCCGGAGATGAGCGCGGTCGTGATTACGCTGGGAACGCCGCTGTATGCCATCTCGACTCGCGAGGGGCAACTCAGCATTGCCAACGTTCCCTCTGGGCGTTACCTGCTGCACGTCTGGAGCGAAGGCATGGGACCGGAAAGCAAGGAACCGGCGGAGCGCGAGATCACGATTGCCGAGAGTTCGTCGTCGCTGGGAGTGATTCGAGTTCCGGCGGTCAGCGGACAGAGCCTGCCTCACATGAACAAGTACGGCCGCGAATACGACGCGCCCACACCAGACAATTCCATCTACAAGCAACAGCCGTAGTAGGCTGCTGATACGAAATTCAAGGGAAAGGGCCATGGAAGGCGAAGAGCAGGACGGCGGGACCATGAAAATTGAAAGGCTTCTCAAACGGTATCGGGTGGAAGTAGGGAAACAGTTTCGGCTCAAGGATTACGATCCGGCGGACACGCACGGGCTGAAGTCGGAGCTGAAGCCGCAAGCACGGCAGTTACTGGCCCACGGCGTGGAAGAACTGAGCCGCCTGCAGGAGATCCTCGCAGCGCAGGACCGCTGGGGATTGCTGTTGATTTTGCAGGCCATGGACGCCGCTGGGAAGGATGGCACGATCAAGCACGTCATGTCGGGCGTAAATCCGCAGGGCGTTCAGGTGTCATCTTTCAAGGCGCCCTCGGCGGAGGAACTGGACCACGACTATCTGTGGCGGAACATGAAATGCGTGCCGGAAAGGGGCCGCATTGGCATCTTCAACCGGTCCTATTATGAGGAAGTGCTGGTGGTCCGCGTTCATCCGGAGTTGCTCGAAAAGCAGAAGCTGCCAAAACCGCTGGTGACGAAACACATCTGGCAGCAGCGGTTCGAAGACATCAATGCTTTCGAACGCTACCTGACGCGGAATGGCATCGCCGTGCTGAAGATCTTCCTGCACGTTTCCAGGAAAGAACAGAAGCGCCGTTTCATGGAACGGCTCGACCAGGCGAACAAGAATTGGAAGTTTTCTACTTCCGATGTCAAAGAGCGCCAGTACTGGGATGCGTACCAGGAAGCGTATGAGGACTTGATCCGTCACACGGCCAACGCGCACTCCCCGTGGTATGTGGTCCCTGCCGACAACAAATGGTTTACGCGGCTGGTGGTGGCGGCCGCGGTGGTGCACGCGCTGGAAGGCATGAACCTCCAGTACCCGAAAGTGGATAGCGAGCAGAAGGCGGAGCTGGAGGCAGCTCGCCAGCAATTGGAGAAAGAATAATGATGTAGGGCGGACACTCCTGTCCGCCCAATGTGTGCGCTCGCGATCCTGTCGGGAGCCTTGCTACAGTCAGCAGGTGGACAAAAGTGTCCGCCTTACTTAATCAGAATCACCGGCAACGGCTGATCATACGGCTGGATGGTCACGGTCAAAGACTTGCGCTCGTCGAAAGCCTGCTTGGACACGGGGAAGCTCACCACGAGCGTGCCTTTCTGTTCCCCTCCGGCCCTGATTTTGGTTTCGGGAAGCAGAGCCGGCTGAGCGTTCTCCTTCAAAACCGGGAACGACTGCGCATACCGGTCCAAATCCACTCCGGAAGCCGCCTCATCGTCGAAGGTTTTGCCGTCGGCGGTCGTGAGCCGCGCTTTCAGGGTGCTAATCCAAAGGGGCCTGCCGCCGGCGTTGTGCAGCGTGATGGTGACCGCCGAGAGAATCAGGTTTTGACCGGGAACCTCGGCGGCAGTGACGAAATCAATCGACCCCGCGCCCTGCGGTTTCGCCCGCTCCTTGAAAGCGAAGATGCCCACAATCACGGCGACCGCCGCGATACAGATCAGCACAATTCCGGCCGGCGGAAGGTTCCGTTTCGCCGTTCCGAATTCGTCGCCGATGTTGAATTCAGTGACCGGCTCCGCGGGAGGCGTAGGTGGCGTGGGAGGAGGTACGGGTTGGTCAGCCATAGTGTCGTTTTCAATTGTAGAGGTCTGGGGGGAATTGCAGAAGTGGGGAGGCCAGGTCAGATCGCGGAGGTGAAAACCCCGTAGCCCTCCTGTCACGACACTCGATTTGGTCACTTCCAGCCCGCAAGTCGTATAATCAAAAAGTTTGACCGCCAACACGAATCTCCGAATGTCCCCCAGTCCGGCAAACGATCGTGCCCTGCTCAAGGTCCGCCCGGGAGCGGAAGTGTCGTGTCAGACCGACATTGGCTGCCACCGCGAGAACAACGAGGATTCCTTCGGTTACTGGGAACCAGAAGACGATCAGCAATTCCTGCGCAAGGGCCGGCTGGCAGTGGTCGCCGACGGCATGGGCGGCTACGAAGGCGGGCAGGAGGCCAGCCGGCTGGCGGTCGAGTCGATCGTCTCTTCCTACCGCGACTCGAACGGAGCCGATCCCCAAGTGGCGCTGGCGGCCGCGATCCAGTCCGCTCATGAGCTGATCCGGCAATACGGTCTTGAGCATCCCCAGCTGCGAGGGATGGGCACCACCTGCACGACGATTGCGATCGTTCAGGATTCGCTCTACTACGTGCATGTGGGCGATACCCGTCTTTACCTGGTACGCGACGGGCAGATCACCCAAGTGACCCGCGACCACTCCTATGTGGGACGGTTGGTGGAAGCGGGGATGATCACGCGCGAAGACGCCGAGAAGCATCCCCAGCGGAACATCCTCACGGCGGCACTGGGCACGAGTACGGATCTCATCATGGAGTCGCCCGGACGACCTGAGCCTCTGCAATCCGGCGACGTGCTCGTGATCTGCAGCGACGGGCTGTGGGGGCAGGTTCGTGACCCGGAGATCCTGGAGGCTCTGGCAGGGAAGAGCGCCGAAGAAGCCGGCCACACCTTGATCCAGTTGGCTCGGGAACGGGGCGGGCCGGATAACATCACGGTTGAGATTCTGCGGCTCAGCTGATCCTCGCTGGAGCTGTGTAGGGCGGACACTCCTGTCCGCCTGCCTGCTGTGCCGGGGCTGCCGGCACGCGGAGAGAGTGTCCGCGCCATACGGGATCGCGGACCATCGCGGTTTCCCAGAACTGCAAGATCCTGCACAGTGTCCCCAACTTCCGCGGTTCACCCAGGACCGTAACCGGCTCAAATAGCTGGAAAAAGCCACCCAGAGACAATGCGGCTTTGGCATTGTGCGTGCATTGGCTATAATGTCCATTAGTTCAATAGGCATTGTTGACGAGGCAGAATGAAAGTTTCCCAGAAAGGGCTCTACGCACTCCAGGCCCTCATGATGCTGACCCGGCACTACCACCAGGGCGCGATCCGGATTCGCGATATCGCCTACGAAGAGAACCTGCCCGAGAAGTTCCTCGAGCTGATTCTTCTGGAACTGAAGAACGCCCGCATCGTGGATAGCGTCCGCGGCGCCAAGGGCGGATACCAGTTGCGGCGGGAGCCGTCAGAAATCCGGCTGAGCGAGATCATTCGGCTCATCGACGGGCCACTGGCTCCCTTTGGCGATGCCGAGCAACTGCGCAGCCTGATCGATCGTGACGTGGATCATCGTGCGCTCTATCAGGTGTTTCTCGAAGTCCGGGATGCAGCCGCCAAGATTCTCGAACATACGACGCTGGCGGACCTGATCAACCGCGGTCCCGCCGGCTCCCGTACGCGCTCTGCCAGGAAGAAGAAAGCCGAGGCAGCCGTGCTGCCGATGCTGGTGCAGCGCGGAGGGCCGCAGGGCCATGACTAGGCGAAATCTCTTCGCGGGAATCTTCTCCCTGCTGTTCGTTGGGCTCCCGGCCCAGGCGCAGACCGTGGTTCGGGTCGGCGCATTTCCGAACATTACGCACCCGCAGGCCATGGTTGGCAAGGGCAGTGGGTGGTTTGAAAAAGCGCTGGAATCCAAGGCCCGGATCGAATGGAAAGGCTTCAATGCCGGGCCGTCCGCGATTGAGGCGCTGTTTGCCGGCGCCATTGATATGACGTACATCGGGCCGAACCCGGCCATCTCCGGCTACGTTCGTTCGAATGGTGAAGCGCTGCGCATTGTGGCCGGGGCAACCAGTGGCGGAGCGGCGCTGGTGGTGCGCAATGATTCCGGTATTCAGAAGCCGGAAGATTTCCATGGCAAGAAAGTCGCCTCACCGCAGATGGGCAACACGCAAGACGTGGCGTTGCGCGCGTGGTTGAAGTCGCACGGCATGAAGTCGGCCGACAAGGGTGGCGACGTGCAGGTCATCCCGCTGGCCAATCCTGACCAGCTCACGTTGTTCATAAAGAAAGAACTGGACGCCGCCTGGGCTCCCGAGCCGTGGGCAACCCGCTTGATCAAGGAAGGGAACGGCCGCCTGTTTCTGGACGAGCGAGCGCTGTGGCCGAACGGGCAATTCATTACCGCGCACCTGATCGTCCGTACTCAGTTTCTGAAAGAACACCCCGAACTGGTGAAGGACTGGATTCGCGCGCACGTGGAGTTGACCGATTGGATCAATGGCCACATTCCCGAGGCGAAAAAGCTGCTCAACCAGCAGATCGCCAAAGAAACGGGAAAAGCGCTCCCCGACGCCGTTCTGGACGAAGCCTTCGGGCGCCTGCAGGTCACCTACGATCCGCTCCGCTCCTCACTGATGAACGCGGCGAAGTCGGCATTTGACGCGGGGTTTCTGGGACGCGAGATGCCGGATTTGTCGAGCCTCTACGATCTTTCGCTCTTGAACCAGGTGTTGTCAGAAAAAGGGAAGAAGGCCATCCAATGAGCACCCGTCCTCAGAACGCATATTCCCCGGTAGGCCCCGTGGCTGCGCGTGGCGGAGTGCGTGCGAATGTGTACCACGGAAAACCGGCTTCCTCGGTCACGATGATTCCGGTGCGCCCGGTTTCGGAAGTCGTGGTCCCGAAAGTTTCGCTCGATGGGATCTCGCTGAGCTATAAAACCACTTCGGGGGAGCGTTTGCTGGCGCTCGACAATATCAGTCTGAGCGTGCAGCCGGGAGAGTTCCTCTGCGTCGTTGGCCCGTCAGGCTGCGGCAAGTCGACGCTGCTGCACCTGATTGCGGGCTTGCATCCCCAGACCTCGGGCAAAGTACTGGTGGACGGCCGGGCCGTGGACGGTCCGGGCACAGACCGCCTGATGATTTTCCAGGAACTGGGTTTGTTTCCCTGGCTCACGGTGGGCCAGAACGTCGAGTTCGGCATGAAGATGAAGAACATCAGCAAAGCCGAACGCGAAGAAAAAACCCAGCATTATCTGCGCCTCGTGCACCTCTCAAAGTTTCGCGACAGCTACACCCACCAGCTTTCCGGCGGAATGCGTCAGAGAGTGGCCCTGGCCCGTGCCTTGGCTACCGAACCCGATGTGCTGCTGATGGACGAACCCTTCGCAGCGCTCGATGCCCAAACCCGCGACCTGCTTCACGACGAGCTCGAGCGCATCTGGGGCGAGACGGGCCGCACCATCATCTTTGTGACTCACAACGTTCGCGAGGCGGTGCGGTTGGGAGACCGCGTCGTGCTCATGACCTTCCGTCCAGGACGCGTGAAACAGGAATTTCCGATCGTCCTACCCCGGCCGCGCCACATTGAAGAAACCGACGTCGCGCGCACGGCCAAAGAGATCCTGAGCTGCTTGCGCGAAGAGATCAACAAATCTCTGGAAGCGGAATACGCCGATGAAAAAAATCGCTAAACAAATCGTTTTTTACAGCGCCCTGCTCGGGATCTGGGCCCTGCTGGCGAAGCTCCATATCTGGCCGCCGTACTTGTTCCCTCCGCCCTGGGGAGTCGCGCTTGCCTTGCGGGACGGCTTTGGCGACCACAGCTTCTGGATCGGCATCGCGGTCACGATGAAGCGCATGCTGATCGGCTACAGCCTGTCGGTTGTGCTGGGGATGATGATCGGGCTCGGTGTGGCCAGCAACAAGTTCCTCGAAGAAACTCTGGGAGGACTGCTGGTGAGCCTGCAGTCCCTGCCCAGCATCTGCTGGATTCCGCTGGCCGTCCTGTGGTTTGGCCTGACCGAGAAGGCCATTCTGTTTGTGGTTCTGATGGGCTCGCTGCTTTCGGTGACCATCGCCATGGAAGACGGGCGCAAGCAGATGCCTAAAATCTATGGCATGGCCGGACGCAACCTGGGAGCCCGCGGCTTTCGCTTGTTCTGGTCCGTGCTTCTGCCCGCCAGCCTGCCCTTCATCTTGAACGGCATGAAGCAAGGATGGGCGTTTGCCTGGCGGTCGCTGATTCAGGCCGAGATGATCTTCCTCAGCCTGGGCCTGGGCCAACTGCTGATGATGGGCCGCGACCTCAACGACATGAGCCAGGTGATTGCCGTCATGATCCTGATCATTATCCTCGGTTACCTCGTGGACGGCCTCGTCTTCCGCACCCTGGAGCACCGTCTGCAGGAGAAGTGGGGGCTGGCGCCAGCCTAGGAAGGCAGATATCAGCCGTCAGCTCTCAGCTGTCAGGGAGACCACCGAATTCCGGCATATTCCTCGTCATACGGGTATTTCCTAACAGGCTGGAGAGTCCAGCCCCGGAGGGGCGGGCCAGCTTAGCCCCGCGCTTCAGCGCGGGGTCGGGTGGGAAAATCAGCAGAGTCCCGGAGGGACGATCCAGTTCTCAGACACCTGCCTCTTCCCATTTCCTGCAACTTCATTTCTAATGCTCTCCGCCATGTTCCACAGACTCGTGTTGTTGAGCCTCGCGCTGTTCTCTTGGGCCGCATTCGCGGCAGACACCGATACCGATCGCCTCATCGCCGAGGCTTTGAAGCCTTCACCGTTAGAAACCAATCTTCGCCGCTTGACCGACGAGATCGGCGGCCGCGTCCCGGGCACTCCCGCCTTCCAGCGTGCGGTGGGCTGGGGCGTTGCGGCGTTCAAGGAAGCAGGCGCTGAGAGCGTCCACACCGAAGAGTTCACCATCGAGCACTCCTGGGCCGAAGGCGCAACTGAAATGAGGGCGTCGCTCTACGACGGGACAACATTGCCCGTTCGGGCCGTATCGATCGCGTGGGCGCCCGCGCTGCCTCCCGCGAAGCACGTTCCGATCGTCGATGTCGGCCAAGGCACTGAGGCGGAGTTCGCGAAGGCCGGAGATGTTTCGGGAAGAATCGTGCTCGTACACACGAAAGTGTTGGCGACTTGGGCCGATCTTTTCTGGGAATACGAACAAGCGCCGGCGGTGATTGCGCTGGCCGTCAAGGGCAAAGCCAGGGCGATCGCATTCCTGGCCACGCGTGAACACGACATTTTGTATCGCCATACCAATGCGGTTGCCGGGGAAATCGACCAACTGCCCATGGTGACCGTGGCCCGGGAAGATGGTGAGCGGATCGCGCGCTTGCTTGCATCGGGCAATCCAGTGTGGGCCGATCTTTCCATTCCGAACAAGGTTGGCGGCGCCATCAAGACCTGGAATGTGGTTGGGGAGATTCGGGGCAGCGAGAAACCGGACGAGTATGTCGTGCTCGGCGCGCACCTCGACTCGTGGGAACTCGGGACGGGCGCGCTGGACAACGGGTGCAACGCAGCGCTCGTGATCGACTCCCTGCGAGCGATCAAGGCCTCGGGTGTGAAACCACGCCGTTCGATGAAGTTCATTCTGTTTTCCGGCGAAGAAGAAGGTCTCATGGGCTCGCGCGCCTACGTGGTCCAGCACCGAAGCGAGCTCGACAAGATTGCCGGCGTGGTGGTTTTCGACTCAGGAACCGGCAAGACCACCGGCTTCTCGGTCGGCGGCCGCAAGGACATCATTCCAGCCGCCCAGCCCTTCGTCGCGCCGCTGGCACAGTTCGGCGCGGACAAGCTCATTCCCAACGCGGAGTCAGGCACGGACCACTTCGATTTCATGCTCGAAGGTGTGCCGACGTTCGTCGCCGAACAGGAGGAAGCGAACTACATGGAGAACTACCACGCGACCTCCGACACCTACGACAAAGTTGATTTCCCGCAGCTCAAAAAGCACGTGGCCGAAGCCGCGCAGCTGAGCGTTGCCCTGGCGAATGCCGTCGATCACGTCGGCCCACGCCTCAACCGCGCCCAGATCGAACAGACGTTGCACGATACCCACCTCGATCAGGAAATGAAAGACATGGGCATGTGGGAGGACTGGGCAAATCGAAAGCGGGGAAGAATGGACTGAAACAGGTCTCAGGTCTCAGGAAAATCCAATTCCTGACGCGCAAGTGTTTCCCAAAGCATTTGGAGGGTATTGACACAAAACGCAGCGAAGCGTTGGCTCTTCCTGAGACCTGAGACCTGAGACCTGAGACCTGAGACCTGAGACCTCAGACCTGTCTCCTGTCGTAAGATTCCCCTGTGCTGCTCTTCTGGGTCCTTTTCAACCTCTTCGTAGTTGCGATGCTGGTGCTCGACCTGGGCCTGCTCAATCGCCCCGGCCACCGCATCCGCTTCCGCGAGGCCTTGGTATGGTCGGGCGTGTGGATCGCCCTGGCGGCCGGGTTCGCGATTCTGTTGCTGTTCTGGCGCGGACACGTTCACGCTCTTCAGTTCGTCACCGGATACGTCATCGAACTCTCACTGAGCGTAGACAATCTCTTTGTCTTCCTGATGATCTTCCGCTACTTCAAGGTAGACGATGAGCATCAGCACCGGGTGCTGTTCTGGGGCATTCTGGGCGCGTTGATCATGCGAGGCGTCTTCATTCTGGCCGGCGTCAGCCTGATCCGCCGCTTCGCATGGATCACGTACCTGTTCGGCGCGTTCCTGATTTACTCGGGGCTCAAGTTGATGCGCCAGGGCGAAACCGAGATCCATCCCGACAAAAATCCTGTACTGCGACTATTTCGCAAGGCCTTTCCCGTCACCAAGGACTATGTCGGCGGGAGGTTTTTCGTCCGCACGCCCGGCCTTTACGCCACGCCGCTGTTCATCGTGCTGCTCGTGATTGAAACCACTGACGTGCTGTTCGCAGTCGATTCCATTCCCGCCGTACTCGCCATCACGCTGAACGCGTTTATCGTCTATACCTCGAACGTGTTCGCCATTTTAGGACTGCGCTCGATGTACTTCGCGCTGGCCGGAATGATGGAAGTGTTTGACTACCTGCACTATGGCCTGTCGGTAGTGCTGATCTTCATCGGCGCGAAAATGCTGGCCGCGCACTACATCGAGATTCCGACGGTCTGGGCGTTGGCGATTGTGCTGCTGGTTCTGGCCGTGTCGGTGCTAGCGTCGGTCCTGCGTCCGAAGAAGAATGTCTGAATGACTGACTAACAGGCTGCTGAAGAAGTCGACGTTGCACCGGATTTTGGAGTAGCGCACTTCAGATATGCAATCAGATTGTGGGTGCAATTAGGTTTTGGGTGCAATCAGAGTATGAATGCGATTGGATTTTGGGTGAAATTAGGTTGTGGGTGGAATTAGGTTGTGGGTGCAATTAGATTTTGGGTGGCGCAGCGCTTCAGCGCTGCGATAAGCGGTTGCTTTTGCCAGCGGCTTTAGCCGCCGAGGTCAAGCTGTGAGTCGCCGCAAGAATTCTTCGGCAGCCTGTTAGAGAGTAGTCTCGCCGGACCTCAGCGTCTCAGCGGTGAATGCGTTCGCCGGACCGATTCCCTCATACGCTATGATGAAAGCTCATGATTCGCATTCCCGTCTCCACGCCCTCCCGGTCCTATGAAGTCCTGATCGGGAGCGGCCTGCTCGCCGACGCTGGCGAATGCCTGGGCGAAATCGTCGGCAACCGCCGCGTGTTCGTTGTCACCGCTCCAGCCATCCGCCGGCGTTGGAGCAAGCCCCTGCTGCAATCCCTGGCAAAAGCCGGCATGCGAGTGAATTTGCTCGAGATGCAGGACGGCGAGCCCTCCAAGCGTCTGGCTACGCTCGAAAAACTGGCGGAGAAGTTGGTCAAAGCGGGCGCCGACCGGGGCATCCTGCTGATCGCGCTCGGAGGAGGAGTCGTGGGGGACGTCACCGGTTTTCTGGCGTCCATTTATATGCGCGGAGTCGACGTCATTCAGGCGCCAACGACGGTGCTAGCGCAGGTTGATGCCGCCATCGGCGGAAAAACCGGCGTCAATCTCCAGTCCGGCAAGAACCTGCTCGGCACCTTCCATCAGCCGCGTGCCGTGCTCATCGATCCCGCTGTGCTGGCGACGCTGCCTGCCCGCGAATATCGCGCCGGCCTCTACGAGTCGCTCAAATGCGGAATCATCGGAGACCCCGGGCTGTTCCGCATGTTCGAAGACCGCCGCCGCGAGCTTCTCGATCGCGATACTGCCGTAGTAGAAAAGGTCATTGCCGATTCGGTCCGCCTGAAGGCGTCCGTTGTCAGCGCCGACGAACGCGAGGGCGGCTTGCGGCAAGTCCTCAATCTCGGCCACACCATAGGCCACGCCATCGAAGCCGAGACCAGATACGTGCAGCTGCTCCACGGAGAAGCGGTCGCATGGGGTATGATCGCCGCCACCCACATCGCGCTCTCCACCGGCAAACTGGACAGCGTGACCGCGGGACGCATCACCAGCACCATTCTCAGCCTGGGCCGCTTGCCGCGCATGAAGATCCAGACCGCGAGCATAGTGAAACGGCTGCACTCCGATAAAAAGACGCGCCAGGGCGTAGTGCACTTCATTCTGCCCAGAGACATCGGCAAAGTAGAAATCGTAAGCGACGTCTCCGAACCCGCCATCAAGCTGGCGGTCGAAGAAATTCGCAAGCTGGCTCGCAATTAGCTAGCCGCGAAGCGGCGCAAGAATGCAGCCCACGGCGCAAGCCGTGGGTAGAAAGCGGAAAATGACCGAGCCGCGGAGCGGCGAAAGAAGAATTCTTACGCATATCTAGGGGCCCCTGTTGCCGTTTCGAAATGCATCGATCAATGACTGACGAGACCAACAAAATCATCGGTGCCGCGCCCGCAGGCGCGAGCGATCAGGAGTCGGCCGCCCATGCGGTCCGCGAGATGTTCACCTCCATCGCCCCGCGCTACGATCTGCTCAACCATGTGCTCTCGTTCAACATCGACCGGCTGTGGTGGTGGCGCACGGCGCGCTCGTTCGATCACATCCTGAAGCGTCCCGGCGCGCGCGTGCTCGACCTTTGTTGCGGCACGGGCGACATGACGTTCGCTCTCGGCCGTCGCGCCAACTCGCAAAGCCCGCAAATCATCGGCGCCGATTTTTCTCACGCCATGCTGCAACGGGCGGCCGAGAAGGGAAGAGACACGACGTTGCAATGGATCGAGGCCGACGCGCTTCGCCTGCCCTTTCCCGACGCCCACTTCGACCTGATCACCGCCGCCTTCGGCTTTCGCAACCTGGCCGACTACGACGCTGGCTTGCGGGAAATCGTGCGCGTCCTTCGTCCCGGCGGAGAGTGCGGCATCCTGGATTTTGGCGAACCCCGCGGCCTGATGGGGACTGTCTATCGCGTGTATTTCAAGCGGGTGCTGCCCGCGGTGGGAACTTTGATTTCCGGAGTGCGAGGTCCGTACGCCTATCTGCCGGCATCGGTCGAACGTTTCCCGGCGCCAGAAGAAATGCTCGAACGCATGCGCCAAGCCGGCTTCGGCGAGGCTTCCTGGACCCCGTACACGTTCGGAGTCGCGGGGCTGTATCGTGGAGTGAAAAGAGGCAGCTAACTCTCTCGCAACGGGTGGAACGAACAGCAATCACTCCACCCGCGAAGCGGCGTAAAGAATGCAGCCCACGGCGTAAGCCGTGGGTGAAATGTGGAACAACACTAGCCCCGAAGGGGCGACAGAGAAGTTGCGCCCCGAGAGCCACACCTTCGTTCTTGGGAATCCCGGATCAGTTCAGCTCCGGTCGCCAGAGCATTTTACGCATTTCGCTTTGACATCTATACGCTAATAGCGTACGCTCTATAAGCATACTCTAATAGCGTATAAACCCGCATATGGAGTTTATCGAAGCGCCGCCATTTACGCGTCATCTGCCGGACTATCTAAACGACGAGGATTACCGGGAGCTACAGGCCAGGCTTGGGGCCAATCCAGAGTTTGGAGACTTGATGCCGGGCACGGGCGGTTTTCGGAAGGCGCGCTGGGCGGATGCGCGGCGTGGCAAAGGTAGGAGAGGTGGGTTGCGGATCATCTATTATCACTTTCGATCCGACCATCAGATATGGCTGATGACTCTCTACGACAAAGACGAAGCGTCCGACCTGACCGCAAGCGAGAAAAAGGCGCTGAAAGCCGCGATCGAACAAGAATTGGAAGCACGCGCAGCCCGGCGAACCGTCGGGCTTCGCAGGGTACGGAGGATACGATAATGGCCAAGAGGGACGTTTTTGGCGAACTGATGGAAGGGGTGGCCGCGATGAAGAACCACCGCGAAGGTAAGCTCACCTTGCGCAGCTACAAGGTCGAGGTGGCGCCACTCCCCAAGGTGGATTCGAAGTTCCTGCGGGACACTCGCAAGAAGCTGCGCTGCTCCCGAGCCGTGTTTGCCCGCAAACTGCGGATCAACGAACGAACGCTGGAAAAATGGGAACAGGGCCGTGCGAAACCGAATCCTCAGGCGGCCGCTCTCGTTCTTCTCGTCCGCAGGTACCCGGACACGCTGGCGCGCTTGGACGAACTGGCCGCACGCTAGCTTCGGGCCAACCGCCCGCTAGAGATCGGACAGCGTCCGGTGTGTACGTTCGGCAGAGAGCTCTGCCCGTTAACTCTGGGCGGAGTTGTCCAGTCCCGGAACGCCTATCGCAGAAATGCCCCGACTCCTGCGCGGATGTAGCGCCGAGTGTCGGCGCGGTCTCCCTGTCCCCACAACCCTTTACAGTAGAAACAATCTGGCTTCGGTACGTCATCAGATGCGAGGACTCTGCCCATGTTCCCGCGGTAGATGATCAATCGCTGAGGCTCCCTAATGCCGGTTACACCGACCATAAACTCCGTCACCGCGAGCGACGCGACGACACCATTAATCGAAACTACCGATGGCCCTGCTCTGCCGAGATAATTTCTCTCGACCCCGTAGATGGCCTCTCGTAACTTCCGCGCTTCCGGGCCGCCCAATTCTTGCTGAGCCTCACCCATATCTAGCTGCCCCAAGCAAACCAAGCAGCACTCGCCTCGTGACGCGAAGCAGACTCGACCGCCGTACCTAAATATGTCACCCACCTCAATGTCGGAGGCAATGTCGAAGTAGGGAAGACGATACGCAGCGCACAGTTCTGTGAGAACGAGGCGTGCGCCCTCGGAATCGACGCAGCCGAACACGTAATCGGACCGTAAGACAGCCTGAAACCCAGAGTCGCTTACCAGCGAATCTTGGACCTTACATATCTCGATGGATGGGTCGATCTCTTTGATAAGGCGCTCGGCGATGTCAACTTTTGGCATACCCGGAACCTTGTCAGAAACACGAGCGGTGACGTAGCGATTCCTGTTGGTGTCGTCTAACTCCTCGGCGTCTATGATACCGATTGATCCCAACCCGGCGAGCGCAAGCTGCTGCGCCACATGCCCCCCAACGCCGCCAACCCCCACGATCGTTGCCATTGTGTTCCGAAGCTTGCGCTGTCCCTCTATCCCGAAAAACCGAACACCGCGATCATGCCTAGTACTCATCGGTACACCCCCAGCTCTCAAGAGTCAGACCTGTAGGCCTCAGCCGCTTGCTCCCAACGAGCAAGTCGAGAACACCATCGGGGCGTTCCGGATTCGTAACCCACGAGAGTGAATCGAAGCCGCTTGGCCCGATCACAAGGGCTGCGTAGGGCTTTTTCTTGAGTCGCCACCACACGTGAGGGATAAACTCGCTGAATCCGCTGCGATCGCTTGGCGAAAATTCCACCACTGAGGATCGCGGATGCGAGTGCAATTCCAGCAGGGAAGCGCCCAAGTCATGGGCGCGCTGTATAACCGCGGCTCGGCAGCCGTCTGTTAACTCGATACCATAAAGGGATTTGTAATTGAACTCCGACGGAGGAACTAGGTGTGCTTCTAGCAAATGAAACTCTAGTCCTGCGTCTGTTCGCAAGGCGCGGCAGAAAAGGAATGCCGCCTCTTCGGCTTTGGCGCTCTTCGGAAGTAGGTGCTTCACGAGCGCTCGGTACTGCGCCGGTGGAATAGTCAGCGAAAAAGACAACATCAGACTCCCTCCTCGAAACGCCGCTGGAAACCTAGAACCCAGTTCAGTAGGTTCGATCCCTTGGTAAGGTCTGCTGTCGCGTGCCAAGCTCCGTCTTGTGTTGTCCAGGAGAAAATGCCCCACGCGCCGCCGAAGGGAGGCTGCGTCGGGGCTTGGTCGGTGTAGTTGTTCGGCAGTTGGCCTCCAAACCGCAGTCCCGACGGGACATAAATGCCGTATGGCGGGCCTCCCGGATACTGGACGGGTATCGGGATGGCCAATTGAGTGGGTGACGGAAGCCAACCGGACGGTAGCGAATATTTCGGGATGTGGATCCACTGACCGTCCGGGCGATACTCGAGATCGGAAAAGCGGGTCTTGAGCAGTTCGACCTCTTGGTTTATGCGTTCCTGCATCCTTAGCCTCTCTTGAAAAGCACTCTCTTTGCGAAGGCGTGCCCCGGTTTGAGGTGGACAGTCTCCCCCGGCTTAAGGGTGTGCTCCCTGTTGTCTTTGTCGATTTCAATGGCGCCTTCTGACGGTGGCCAGCCACCGAGCGCGATGATTTCCTCGGTGGTGATGGTGTCTTTTGGCCAAGGGTGGACGGTTCCTTCAATGTCCACAAAGAAATGTGGGCCGTGTGCGTGCTGCTCCTGGACTTGCGTTTCGGTATTCACTTCTGAACTACCCCCGTGTGGATTTCCGCTGGACGATTGCTAACGTGCAACGGTATTCTAATGGTAGCACACGCATGGTGCGATATGTCAACATCGTTCTAATCTAGCAACACTGGAGGAGCATGGCGAAAAAAGTTCTTCAACTGGAAGCCTTGGTTGCAGCGCTTGATTCGGAAAGACAAGCAAAGGAGATTTCTTGGCGTCAGCTGGCAGCCGAAGCGGGGGTCAGCCCGTCCACCCTCACGAGGATGCAGCAGGGTAAGTCCCCGGATGTGAATACGTTTAGTGCACTGACAACCTGGCTGAACATTCCGGCGGAGCGCTTCTACACTGAGTCAGGTGCTCAACCCATGCAGAACGATCCCATGGCCGTGGTATCCACGCTGCTGCGCGGCACGAAGAAGATGAGTCCGAAGGCCGTTGCCGCGCTGACCGAACTCGTGAATGCTGCTGTCAAACTATCCAAGGAGTTAAAGTGACGTGAAAAGAGGATTCAAGACTCTAGCTGAGCGGATCGCGACAGAGATGCGGGAGGAACTTGACCTGAGCGATGACGCGCGACTCGAACCGCTCGAGCTAGCCGAACACCTAGCAATCCCTGTCTTGAGTCTGAGGCAGGTCTCAAGGGCCGCGCCGAAAAATTTGTTCTCCCAGTATTTCGCGGTTACCGACCCGGACTCCTTTTCGGCGATCACGATTTTTCGGGGCTACAATCGCGTCATTGTTCACAACGAGAATCATCATCCGAATCGTCAGGCTAGCAATCTGGCCCACGAGGTTTCCCATTCGCTCCTCGAACACGAGCCGACCCCGGTCGCAAACAAGAATGGGCAACGATATTGGAATGCACAGGTCGAGGAGGAGGCGACCTGGCTTGGTGCCGCACTTCTGGTCCCCAGAGCAGGGGCCCTTTCAATGGTGAAGTCCGATTGGACGGTGCAGGACATCGCGGTTCACTACGGGGTTAGCGAATCTCTTTGCCGCTGGCGTATCGGGCAAACCGGGATTGCCTACCAAGTACAGAGTGTAGTGCGTCACAACTAACAACCTTTATCGATCCGCGCGCGTCTTATGATGAAGGAGATAGTTGCGGATGCGCATAGCCCCTGCCATTACGTTGAGTCCGGAGCAACGGACGGTGTTGGAATCCCAAGCGCGGAGC
>JAIQFZ010000070.1 GCA_020073015.1 Terriglobia bacterium
ACCCATGATCGCGGTGGCGTCCCCCAGGATCAGCGTACGATCACCGCGGGCGCCGTAGCGGACTCCACTCCTTGAACGGCTTCCCGCCTCCACCCAAATAAAGTTGTCACCCAAATTCTGCAGCTGCTTCTCGATGCTGCTGCTGCCTGCATTGCCGATCGCAACCACACAGATGAACGCGCCCACTCCGACCGAGATGCCGAGTATTGTAAGGATGCTTCGGATCGCGTTACGCCTGAGCGCGGCGGTTGCTTCCCGAATGATGTTTCTGAAATTCATTGGAACCGGATACAACGTGATTCAACGTGCTTCTCAATGCCTGGGCGGGTCGCCATCTCTTCAAGATTATAGGACGCCGGATTCACACCCGCGGGCGAATTCACAGCGATTAAGCCGCCATTCGGAGTTCGTCTCTCCAGGGTCACTATTTAGGCACTTCCCTGCTGGGCGAGGCCTCGGCAACCCCCGATTACCCGTGCGCACGGGATAGCCCCCTGATTCGAACCGAACGCTATCCACCACCCTCTATCCACTACTTCGGCGCTGGGCTGGAGTTGCCCATGTCGACCACTACTTTCCATGAGCCATCTTTCTGTTTCTTCCAGATTGAGGTGTATTTGCCGCAGTAGGTGACCGGTTTGCCTTCTTTGTCTTTGGACTTGAAGACATAGTTGCCGTAGGTGTAGCCGAGGTCGCCGGAGGCGCTCATGTCGGCTTTGACGGGCGTCCAGGTCAGCGATGTGCCTTCGGGCCACGCGGGCTGTTGGCGGATGGCGTCCCGCGTCGCGATACCTCCACCCTCCTCAAGTTCGACTCCGTCGTCGGCGAAGTAGGTGACGAAGGCCGCGTGGCCGTGTTCAGCGACGGCCTTGGCGAAATCGGCCTCGAGTTGTACGAGGAGGTCCGCACCCGTTGCGGATTTCTGATCGGCGGCGAACGCCGGGGTCGCGAACAGGGTTGCGAGCAGGAGTAGGACGAAAGTAGATGGCTTCATGAAAGTTCCTCGGTCGTAAAGTTTTGCGGCGATTCACGGTAGCACAAGGGCGCAAGCATCGTCTCGCCCGGCAGGACGGCCGAGGGCGGCCGTCCCTACGCGAGCCCGGATGGCTAACGCGAATCGCTGCTCTGTGGACGAGTGGGTGTTCTGAATCCCAAGTCGCCTGCTACACTTTTTCTCCAGATATGAAACCTGCAAGTTTTTTCATCCCCACACTACTGGTGGCTGTACTGGCCGCAAGCGCACTTGCTTCCGGGCAAGCCACACCAGCGCCTGCCGGCAACGCGACACCAAAGGATCTGGCGTCGCCAGAGGAAAAACATCTGAAGAACATTCGCCAGATCACGTTTGGCGGGTCGAATGCGGAAGCCTACTTTTCGAAAGACGGAAAGAAGCTGATTTTCCAGTCAACCCGCGACAACCTGCAGTGCGACCAGATCTTCACGATGAATGTGGATGGGACTGATCAAAAGATGGTTTCAACCGGCAAGGGGCGCACGACTTGTAGTTACATCTCTCCGCACAAGGACAAGATTCTTTATTCCTCGACGCATCTCGCGGGGGCGGACTGCCCGCCTCGGCCCGATTATTCGAAGGGGTATGTGTGGGCGGTGTATCCGGAGTTTGACATTTTCACGGCCAAGCTGGATGGCTCAGATCTGAAGCAGCTGACCACCACCCCGGGCTACGATGCGGAAGCGACGATTTCGGAAGATGGGAAGAAGATTGTCTTCACTTCCCTGCGCAACGGCGACCTCGACATCTACACGATGGACGCGGACGGCAAGCACGTCAAACAACTCACGCACGAACTGGGATACGACGGCGGGCCATTTTTCTCTCCCGACCGGAAGTGGATTGTGTATCGCGCCTACCATCCGAAAACGAACCAGGAGATCGCGGATTACAAGGACTTGTTGAAGCAGAACCTGGTCCGTCCGACGACGCTCGAAATCTGGATCATGAAGGCCGATGGCCGCGGCAAGCGGCAGCTGACGAACCTGAATGCAGCCAGCTTTGCGCCGTCGTTTTTTCCCGACGGCAAGCGGATTATTTTTTCCACCAACATGGGCTCGACCGGAGGGATGGGAAATTTCGAACTGTACGCCATCCATGTGGACGGCACCGGCCTTGAGCGCATCACCTACACCGACGGCTTTGACGGCTTCCCGATGTTCAGCCCCGACGGCAAACAGCTGGTGTGGATTTCTCATCGGAATGGGAAGGGGCAGCACGAGACGAATGTGTTCCTTGCCGATTGGGTGCCGTGAGGAGAAGGGGCGGAACCAGGCCGTCACGGATTCTCGCGCAACAGCTGTTCTTTGATTCTCGCCGGCAATCGCGACGTGTGCAGCACTTCGCGCAAGACTGGCGGCGCTAGTCCGCGGCTGAATTCGAGGGCGCGGGCCAGCGAAAGATATTCGGTCCGTAGCAGGGCGAGCCGGATTTCGCGCCGATATGACCACTTGGAGTGTTTGGCAACTGCCTGAATGAACGCGGCGCCGGCTTGTGGCCGAAGCACCGCTTGAATCACGAAAGCCTCGGTCAGGCGCGGGTTCTCGAGGGCAGTTCGCATCACTCGCGTTTCGCCGTCGAGGAGAAGCGAGCCTGCAACTCTGCCGGACGCTCGGCGCGCCAGGGATAGGCGTTCGCCGATGGTGATGGTTTTCAGGCGAGCGATCAGTAGTCCATCAGCCGCTACCTTCACGTCCGCGGGAACACTCGGTGAAAGCGCGACCTTCAGCAAGTCGAAAGTGTAGAACTGGCGGGCCAGCGGCACCGAAACATGGCGCGGCGTATGCGGGTGGCAGACCAGGGCCACCCTCACTTTTCGAAGCTTGAGCGCGTTGCCGTTCTTGGCCAGATGCTCAAGAACATCGGACGGAAGATCGGCGCGCTTGAGGAATGCCATCGCCAGATCCTCCGTGAGGGCAGGGTCGGCGGCCACGAGCAGCAAATCGTCGCGCACGGCGGAGTGGATTTGGGACGCGATCGACGCGGGTGCCGATCCAACAGGGGCAATCGACGGCTCCGCGTTTTCGCTCTCAGAAATCACAAGCCTGACCTGCGCGGCTGGTTTTAGATTCTTCTTGCCAGCGCGAGTGCTCCCTCGACCGGAACCACGAGATCGGGACGGACATCCAGGCCGGAGAACGTCCCGTGCAGCCTATTGTAGAAAACCTCTCGAACAATGGCGGACTGACGAAAGACACTGCCCGTCATGGCCACTGGGGCATAGGGAGGCTGGGCTGCCAGGCGGCGAATGACCGCCGCCGTTAGCTCCGATAAACAGTGGGCAGCATCGGTGAGCAGTGAACGCGCGACGGAGTCGGCCTGCTCGGCGGCACGGAGTACGACCGGAAACAGGCGCGGGAACTCGGGCGGAGGAAGCGAGTTGGCTTTCTGCACCAACTGGTCGAGGGTGGCGAGATTCCAGGTTTGAAGCACCATGGCGGTGAGTAGTGTAGTTTCACCTTCATCGTGAGCACGCAGGATGGCGGAGACCGCGCGGCGCCCGATCCAGTGGCCGGACCCTTCGTCGGAGATGGCGAATCCCCAACCGCCGGCCCGGACCGTATGTCCGGTGGCGTCGCGGCCGTGAACGATGGAACCGGTGCCCGCGATTGCGATCACTCCTGGGCCAGAGCCAAACGCGGCTTCGAGGGCGATCACCATGTCGCCCACAACTTCGACCGCGGCCGGAGTAATTTCGGCCAGGATGCGGCGAACCATTGCGGACATCTCGGGGCGAGCGGCACCAGCCGCTCCGATGCAGATCGCGCGGATCTCCTCGGGAGAAATCTTCGCGTCGGCGCAGGCCTGGCGGACCGCGGTATGGAGCGCTTCCCGGGCCTGCGCCTCCCCGACCCGGACCACGTTGCTGCCACCGGAGACGGAAGTCGCAAGCACGGCGGCCTCGTCGCCCAGAGCACACCGGGTCTTGGTTCCTCCGCCGTCGATTCCCAAATAGAAAGACATGGCGCAGTTCTACCACACCGAGGCAAGTGTGGTACGGGCATTCCCTTCGACAAGCTCAGGGCAGGCTCTGCCCGCGAACCTGTGTAGCGCGGACACTCTTGTCCGCGCAACCGTAGCCGCGCATCCGCGGCCTGAAGCTTCCGTGCGTGAGGCCAGACTGTACAATGCTGCCACCGCGGAGACGTGGCAAGCCGCGTCTCCACCCGACGGACGAAATGCCCGGAAGGACTCGCACTTGGGACTCAATCACGTTGACGTGCTGATTATCGCGGTTTATCTGGTGGGGATCACGCTGTTCGGGTTGCGTTTTCGCAAGCGGCAGCGATCTATGCGGGATTATTTTCTCGCGGATCGCAACATTCCCTGGTGGGCGATTGCGCTGTCGATCGTGGCGGCAGAAACCAGCACGCTCACCATCATCAGCATTCCCGGACTCGCCTATGACTCGAACCTGACATTCCTCCAGGTCGTGATGGGATATGTCGTCGGACGCCTCATCATCAGTTTTGTGCTGCTGCCGCATTATTTTCGCGGCGACCTGTACACGGCTTATCAGTTGATCGAGCGGAGATTTGGTCCGCGTCTGCGCACGGTGACGGCGGGACTGTTCTTGCTGACGCGCGCGGCGGCAGAAGGCGTGCGTGTGTATGCCGTGTCGATCGTGGTTTCGATTGCCCTGGGAACCGGCGAGGTCACGTCGATCGCAATTATCACGCTGCTCACGCTGATCTACACATTTGAGGGTGGCCTGGCGGCGGTCATCTGGACCGACGTGGTGCAAACGTTTATCTACGTCGGCGGAACGCTCGTCGGGCTGATCACGATTGTGCACCTGGTGCCGGGTGGGTGGAACTCGGTGCAGGCTGCGGCCGAGAGCTTTCACAAATTTCAGGTCTTCGACCTGCCGGTTCTCGCGCACTGGCCGTATCTGGATCTGCTGAAGCCCTACACGCTGTGGGCGGGAATCATTGGTGGGGCAATTTTTACGACGGCCAGCCACGGCACGGATCAGTTGATCGTGCAGCGACTGCTGGCGGCTCGGAATCAACGGCAGTCGGTGCTGGCGTTACTTTCAAGCGGCGTGGCAATCCTGTTTCAGTTTGCGCTGTTTCTTTTCGTGGGTGTCATGCTCTTTGCGTATTACCGTGTGCCTTCCGCTACGTTTGGGCGCGCCGACCGCATTTATCCGACGTTCATTGTGAGCCGGATGCCGCATGGAATTTCAGGGCTGCTGATCGCAGCCATCCTGGCGGCGGCGATGTCGAACCTGAGCGCAGCCCTGAATTCGCTGTCGTCCAGTACGATGATGGACTTTTACTTTCGATTTCGCCCGGAAGTCGGTGAAACACAGCGACTTCGCCTATCGCGATTGGCGACGGTGGGGTGGGCGCTCGTGCTCTTCGGACTGGCTGTTATCGCTCTGCATCGCGTCGGCCGCGTGGTCGAAGTGGGACTGCAGATTGCGTCCGTGGCCTATGGTGCGCTGCTGGGTGTATTTCTTCTAGGCGTGCTGACGAAACGGGCGAATCAGAATGGGGCGATTGTGGGCATGGTTGCCGGATTCGTGATTGAACTTTATCTGTGGCTTGGCTCACGTGTGCCGTGGACTTGGTGGGTGGCGATCGGGACTTGCGTGACATTTGGAATTGGGTACGTGGTCAGCTTGGCCCTTTCATCTGAGTCACAACCTTGAACCACAGGGGGCACCCTTCGACTTGGCTCAGGGCAGGCTCCGGAGCACAGGGTAACCCAGTGTGAGGCCCGGGCTTTTCTGTGCGAGCTCCGCGAACTCTGCGGTTAGAATCTCTCAACTCGTGTATCCAGAATGAACGACACCACCACCACCAGACCTGAACTAGTCCGCGATCTCGGACTCTCCCACGCGGGAGCGGTCGTGGTGGGCACCATCATTGGGAGCGGCATTTTTCTCGTTCCCCGCGAGATGATGCAGGCGGTCGGATCGGCGCGCGTGGTGTATCTGGCGTGGGTGGTCGGAGGACTGCTCTCCTTTTTTGGGGCGCTCACCTACGCTGAACTCGGAGCCATGAAGCCGCAGGCGGGTGGAGAGTATGTGTACGTGCGCGACGCGTATGGTCCGCTGGCTGGCTTTCTCTATGCGTGGACCTGGTTCCTGATCGCCAAGCCCGCTTCGATTGCGACCGTCACTACGGGACTGGTCCGCATTCTCGCCACGTTCCCCGTCTTTTCTTTTTTCTCCCAACCCTGTGTCACCCACCCCTTCACCATCAACTATGGACAACTGGTCGCGATTGGCGCCGCGGTGCTGGTCTCGTGGCTGAACTATATCGGCGTTCGCAAGGCCGGAGAATTTCAGTTTCTATTCACGCTGCTCAAGGTCGCGATCATCCTGGGGATCGTGGCGGTCGGTTTTTCTTATCACGGCGGAACCTGGGCGAACTTTGCGACCGAGTTCGCGGGGGCCAAGGGTGGCGTAGCCGGATTCTTTGCCGCGCTGGTGGCCGCGCTCTGGGCCTACGACGGATGGAACGACCTGACCATGGTGGCGGGCGAGATTCGGAATCCTCAGCGCAACATTCCACTCTCGCTGATTTGGGGCGTGGCCACGGTTGGGGCGCTTTACATTCTCGTCAATGCCGCAGTGCAGTACGTGTTGCCCGCCGCAACGGTGGCAGTTTCAGAGCGGCCTGCGTCGGACGCGGTTGCCCTGGTGCTGGGACGGGCCGGCGCAAGCCTGGTTTCGGCAGGGATGGCGATATCGATGCTTGTCACATTGAACGGAACCATCATGAGTGGAGCACGCGTTCCCTTTGCCGTGGCTCGCGACGGATACTTCTTTCAGGCCCTTGCCGAAGTTCATCCCCGCTTCCGCACCCCGTCGGTTGCCATCGTTGTGCAGGCTGTGCTGGCGATCGTCTTGCTGCTGCTGGTCAACGAGCGAGGTAGCTTCCGGCAATTTTTCTCGCTCGCCATCTTTGCCGAGTGGCTCTTCTACATGATCGCAGGCAGCACGGTGTTCGTCTTTCGACGCCGCGAGCCGCAAGCGCAGCGCCCCTATCGCGTGCTCGGATATCCGGTGGTTCCGGCAGTGTTTATCGCGGTCTCCGCGGTGCTCCTCTACTACACATTTACCGACAACCTGCGCAATTCCGCGGCCGGAACGGCAGCGATTCTGGCGGGCATTCCGGTGTTCTACTTTTTTGCACAGCGGAAGTCAGTCACACCAAAGTAATCGGGAGTCACGCTGAGAACCAAAGTCGGTTACCAAAGGACACGCGCAGCCGACACGTTTACCCCCTGTCCAGACTCCCCTAATGTGAAGACTCCAACCCTGAGCGCGCTCCCCGGCTCGGGTCCCCTATTGGAGTCAAAAGGGATGCCTACGTACGATCGCGGTTTTCAACTCGGCCTGTTGCCTGAAAAGAAGTGGGACTGGCGAACCTTCGCGGCCAGTTACGGATTGGTTACCGCCCTGATCCTTTTTTTCATCCTGTTTGGGCTGATCATGCCGGACACGCTGAAAATCGCGGTCAATTATCACGTGACGGAACTGATTCCGCGGCCTGCCCTGAAGCCGGAGCCGCTTCCGAAACCGAAGCCTCTGCCGGTGCATGCGAAGTTGCTGCCGGCGGCCCCTGTTTTCGACACTCCCAAGATGATCGTCCCGCATGAGATGCGCGCGCCCAAACCGCGAGCGCAGGAGATCGAGCCACCCAAGGTGACTATGAACAACTTTGCCCCGGCCGTGCTGAAGACGGTCGGAGGAGCGCGTCCGGTGCTGATTCATACGGGCGACTTCCAGGGTAGTTCGGCAACGCCGACGGTGAATGCTCCGATTCAAAAGGTGCAAACGGGCGGATTCGGCGATCCCAACGGGCTTAAGCCGAGTGCGAACAGCAAGCCGGGCGCAAAGTTGATTGCCTCCGCGGCGGGCTCATTCGATATGCCGGTGGGGCCGGGACAAGGGAACGGATCAGGCGGAGCAAAAGGAATCAAGGGAACGGTCGCGAGCGCGGACTTCGGCAGTGGCATCGCGACCCCTGGACGCGGAGACGGCCGCAGCAGCGGGCGCGGGAACGTGCAGACCTCCGGCTTTGGAGCGCAGGAAGTGGCACAGGTCACACCGCACGTCCAGCGCATGGAGACCGGACCCGCCACCACCGCGGTCGAAATCACCTACAAGCCGAATCCGGTTTATACCGATGAGGCCCGCAATCTGAAACTCGAGGGCGAAGTGCTGCTCGACGTGATGTTTGGAGCGAACGGACAGCTCCATGTAAATCGCGTGGTTCGCGGTCTGGGCCACGGACTGGATGAGGCTGCCATGGCCGCCGCGAACAAGATGCGTTTCAAACCCGCGATGCGAACTGGACAGCCGATGGATTCAATCGCAATCGTGCACGTGGTATTTCAACTGGCGTACTGAAATTGGAGATGAGAGTCATGCGTACTTCGAACTGGATCGTCCTGGCCCTGCTGGTTGTCACGATGACGGCAGCGGCCCAGCAACCGGCGTCCGCGCCGCAGAACCCACAACCGGTTTCGGCAAGCCAGACCACGCCGTCCCAGCCCGCCGCACAGGCCGCCCAGGCGCCACCGACCACCATGGATCAGGTGGTCGACCGCGTGATCGGACGTGAGAAAGAGCTGGTGAAGTTCCTCGCGCCGCGCACGCCGCTGGTCGAGACCTATCTCCAGAATCTGACGCAGGATACCCAACTCGGGCCCATCCCGCAGGACGATCGCTACTTCCTGGGACGCATGGACCTGAGCGAATCTATCGACCGCTCGGACTTCCTGCAAGATGAAAAGGGCAAAGAGGAGGGGATGGAGAAGCGACTGCTGGGCGGCTTCACGAAGAAGTTCAAGTTCCAATACCAGCCGCTGGGCTTTTCCTGGATGATGTTTGCCGACCGCAACGACTTTGATCGCCAGCACTACGATTTCCGCTACATTCGTCGCGAGTTCATCGGCGATGTCCGCTGCCTGGCGTTCGACGTCACCCCCAAGAAAGACGCGGGACGGGGCCGCTTTCTGGGCCGCATCTGGGTTGAGGATCAGGACTTCAATATTGTCCGCCTGAACGGAACCTACACCCACGCCAAGCGCAACGCGTACTACTTCCACATGGACAGCTGGCGCCTGAACCTGGTTCCCGGCTACTGGGTGCCGGCGTACATCTACAGCGAGGAAGGCGACTTCACCGCGGGCAACAAGAACAAGATCGCGTTCAAGGCCCAGACCCGCATGTGGGGATACAACCTCAAGACCAGCACCGCGAACGACGAACTGACACAGATCCGGGTGGACAGCGTGAAAGACGACACCCCAGCCGCACAGGATGCGACTCCGCTGGCGGCCGAGCGCGAATGGCAGCAACAGGCCGAAGATAACGTGATCGAGCGCCTGGAACGGGCGGGCTTGCTCGCTCCGGAAGGTGATTTGGACAAGGTGCTGCAGACCGTCGTCAACAACATTGAGGTCACCAACAACATCGAACTGCCTCGCCCTGTGCGCACTCGCGTGTTGACGACTTCCCCGCTGGAAACGTTCAGCGTGGGTAACACCATCGTGATCAGCCGTGGCTTAATCGACGTGCTTCCCGATGAGGGCAGCCTAGCCATGGTCCTTTCGCACGAACTGGCCCACATCGTCCTGGGACATAATCTGGGCAGCCAGTACGCCTTCAACGACCGCATGCTGTTCTCCGATGAAGGAACGTACGCGAACCTCGGGTTCAAGCACATTCCCGAGGAAGAAGCATCCGCCGACAAGAAAGCCATCGAGATGCTGAAGACCTCGCCGTACGCGCAGAAACTCGATACCGCCGGCCTGTTCATCAAAGTGCTGCAAGTGCGCGCGCCCCAGCTAGGAGCGCTCTTGCAGGCCCACCTCGGCAATAACATCGCTGACAACGGTACCGTCACTCGCATGGCGCAGTTGGCCAACGCGGCTCCCGCCCTCGACTGGAACAAGCTCGACCAGATCGCAGCCCTGCCCCTGGGCGGGCGTGTCAAACTGAATCCCTGGGACAATCACGTAGAGATCGTGAAGGCACAGCCGGTAGCGATCACTTCGGCGCGCGACAAAATGCCGTTCGAAGTCACGCCGTTCTTCCCGCGCCTCACTCGCTACAGCAACGCTGCGCCTGCTACCAATACCAATGCAGCAGCAGCCACCAGCGCGGCCACGACCGCGAACGCCGTACCTGCCCCGACGAACTAGTCGGCTCACAAGTTGATCGAAGCGCAAGCCGGGACCGGAAGAAATTCCGGACTTCCCGGCTTGCGACTTTTGGGCTCTGGCACGCTGTTTATTTTGTGTGCATAAAAAATGACGAACCTGTGACAACCCCGTTTCCCGTCCTTGCTACGCTGCCTCCCATGGCAAGGCTTCGGAGGTGACGATGTTACGGATCAGTCTCGCACTTTTGTTCGGAATTACGTTGATGGGGGCCGGATGCGGCTATTCCAGCAACTACATGAACGGGAACGGAATGCCGCAGATCACCCAACTTGCGCCCCCCACTACCGCGCCCGGCGGTGCGGCGTTTGTTCTGGAAGTAGATGGCACGGGCTTGGGTACAGACTCGGTGGTGTACTGGGGCACGACGACACGGCCCACCACCTACGTGAGCACCACTAAGGTGACGGCGAATATCACGGCCGCCGACATCATGAACGTGGGCACGGTGCAGGTCTACGTGCACTCGGGCGGCGCAAACTCAAACGCCGTGACATTCAACATTCAATAACGAGAGCTGGTTTCAAAAAGGTGGGTTTGGGAAGGGCACGGCTTGAAGCCGTGCCACAACTGTTGCAGAATCATCGCCGGCTTTAGCCGCAGAGGTTTGCTTTGGGCAGTTGCGCCTGAACTAGAAATGGGCCTTCAGGTCGGCAAACCGCTCCACCACCAGCAACCGCTGGGAGGGCGGCGCGCTTGCCAGGTCCTCATGCTCCAAAACCCAGGTGTTGTCATGCGGAACGAAGACGGCGTGCAGTCCCGCAGCCAGCGCAGGGTTGATGTCGGACTTCGGGCTGTTGCCAACCATCCAACTGGAATCGGCAGCCAGGGCATACTTGGCGATCGCCGAGCGATACATCGCTTCGTCTTTTTCCGCCACAATTTCAATCGCGCAAAAATATTCTTTCAGACCGGAACGCTCGACCTTCCCCGCCTGCTCGGCAAAATTCCCCTTGGTCATCATGATCAGATGATGCCGCTCGTTGAGGTATTGGAGCGTTTCCGTCACGCCCGCGATCACCTCCACCGGATGGTCCGCAATCTGGTGCGCGAAACTGTGGATGCGTTCATGCAGTTCGGGCGTAACCGGATCGACCGAGAGCTTTTCGAAAGTTTCGACTAGCGAATGCGCAAAGCTGTGCAGGCCGTATCCGTGCTTGAGGATGGAGTCGCGCTCCACATCGTTCAGCACCAGCCGGACCTGTTCGGGCGTGTACTCGCGATGGTCCAGCAACGAAATGAACTTCGCGATCGCGCGCTCGAAGTAGATGTTGTTCTCCCAGAGCGTGTCATCGGCGTCGATGAGCAATGTCTGGGCGCCATTCTCTCCTGCCATGCTTTTATGATAACGGCTTCGAGCCCCAAGTCTGCTTTGATAAGATCTGGTTTGATGAAGACCTATGGGCTCGTATTTCTTATTTTTCTCCTGCTTCTCCTTTTACCCGCACCCACCACAGCCCAACCGAAGAAGCCCCGCTTCATGATCGGCTCGGCCGCAAAAGCAGGCGCTCCTGCCAACCTGAAGGTTGTGCCCGACCTGGACCAGCGGCTGGCACAGTTCCGCCCAGTCCAGATGCCGTTTCGCGCAGCCGGTCTGAGCGCGCGCGAGCGACAGATGGTTCGCAAGTTGGTGGAGGCTTGCAGCTATCTCGAAAGCATCTACTGGCGTCAGAGTGATCCCGAGGGGCTCAGCTTGTACCAGTCGCTCGCGTCGAGCACCAATCCACACGACGTAAAGCTCCGGCGCTATCTAAAGATCAACGCTTCCCGCTTCGACTTGCTGGACGATAACAAGCCGTTTGTCGGGACCGACCCGATGCCTCTAGGCCGCGGCTTTTATCCAGCCAACCTGACGCGGGATCAGGTGGAGCAATACGTCAAGGAACATCCCGATCAGAAGGCGGCGATCTATGACCAGTTCACCATTGTGCGATGGCACGAGGGGAAACTAGAAGCAGTTCCCTACCACGTCTACTACCGGGCGTTTCTCGAGCCGGCGGCCAAGGTGCTGCAAGCCGCCGCCACGCTCAGTCAGGATGCGGCGTTTGCCAAGTTTCTCCGGCTCCGTGCCGACGCCCTTCTCAGCGACGATTACTTTCCCAGCGACCTGGCGTGGCTAGAATTGAAGAACCCCAGGTTCGACATCATCTTTGCGCCCTATGAAACCTATCTTGACAGCCTGCTGGGCGTGAAGGGTTCGTACGGAGCCGCCGTGCTGGTGCGCAACCAGCGCGAGAGCAAGAAGCTGGAGCTGTTCGAGAAATATGTGCCCGACATTCAGGATGCGCTGCCCCTGGCCGCCGAGGACCGTCCATCAAAGCATGGCCTGCAAACGCCGATGGAGGTGGTGGACGCGCCCTTCCGCGCCGGCGATCTGACGCACGGCTACCAGGCCGTGGCCGACAACCTGCCCAACGATCCCAGGGTGCACGAGCAGAAAGGCAGCAAGAAACTTTTCTTCAAGAATTTCATGGACGCGCGCGTGAACTATGTCATCCTGCCCGTAGCCCGCAAGCTGATGGAACCGGAGCAGGCAGCAAAGGTCACCGGCGAGGGTTATCTGCTGGGCACGATCATGCACGAGATCTGTCACGGCCTGGGCCCGGCGTTTGCGCGAACGCCGGCGGGCAAGGTGAGCATTCGCGAGTCGATCGGACCCCAGCTCAGTGGTCTGGAAGAAGCCAAAGCGGACGCAACCGGAATGTTCGGCCTGAAGTGGATGGTCGATCACGGCGCGCTTCCGAAAGAAAAGTTGGAAGAGTACTACGCGTCGTACGTCGGAGGCCTGTTCCGCACGGTGCGCTTCGGAACCGCCGAGGCCCATGGCCAGGC
The DNA here is from genome assembly GCA_020073015.1 of Terriglobia bacterium. GTDB lineage: Bacteria > Acidobacteriota > Terriglobia > Terriglobales > Acidobacteriaceae > Acidiflorens. The sequence goes on from JAIQFZ010000070.1 coordinate 13,031, forward strand.
CGAAATGATGGAATTCAACTATCTCTCCGAACGCGGCGCGGTCCGGAGGAATGCCAACGGCCGCTATGCCGTTGACTACGACAAGATACCTGGCGCAGTCGCCGATCTGACAAAAGAGTTACTAGAAATCGAAGCCACCGGAGACCGCCAACGCGCGGAAAACTGGTTCAAGAAGTACCGCGAGATGCCGGAAGACCTGAAAGTTTCGCTGAAAGCAACCTCCGACATTCCAGTGGATGTGGATCCGGTGTTCTCGTTTGCGGAGAAGGTGAGGTAGGACACCTACTAGCTGCTGGCCGCTGGCCAGCCTCCTACGTTCCAACAGGCAACTCGAACGATAGGCTTCCTTTGCCTGCATGGCGGTTCACAAGGATGGTTCCCGAAAGAGACTTAAAGCCGTCTTTCGTCACTTTGAATTTGTATCTGCCCTCGGGAACGCCCGGAAATCTAAACGCTCCGGCTCCAGTAGTCTTCGTGCGCAGCACCTTCTTGCTTCCTTGGCGCCGAACTTCAACGTTCACTCCTTCCAGCGGACTCTCGCCGAGATGGACTTGGCCAACCAACTCTTGGACCGTATAAGGCTCATCCACGACAATCATCTCGTTTGCAGGTTCTTCGATCGTGAAGCCGTCTGCATCATAGAGAGTCGTCGTTCGGGTACAACCATTTACGTACAAATTAGGACCTGCTACGTGCAGTGTCTGCCATTTGCCCAGATGAATTCGTTTTACATCTTCCGGTGGCAAGTAGTACCAAGCGTTGCCCAGACAAACCATGGAATTCGGCTCTGTACGCACTTGCTTGGGTGAACCCGCAATGTCCTCGAAGAAATAGAGATCGAACCTCCCGACACTCTGGACTCCATCCTGCAAATCAGCTGGCGCGTCGCCGACAATTCGATCTACGAAAGCCTCTTCGAAACAATCCGTGCTGAAAGCTCCAAGAGCGCTCCAGATCGCAGTTCCGTGCCTTTTCTTTAGAGCACCGATATGTTTCAACCCCGATATCCTACGCAACGTGTCTTCGTATTCCGCTTCTGAAAGGAATTCCGGCCTAGACGGAGTCTTCGCACCGGGGAATTCCGTCTTGTAATACGACTTTGGACCGACGACGACTTCGAACAGATTGCCCTCGTTGTCCAATATCAACCAAACGACGTACGTGTCGTTCAATGGGAAAACGTGATGTTCCGCGTTCAGCGGGTCGCCGAACGCGCGCTTTGCTTTCTCGATGATCAGACCCGAACGGTCAACGGGGAACGCGACAGAGGTGAGAAGCACGACGCAGGCTGTTACGACACCGAATCGCGACTTCATAAATGCGCACACCGAATCTGAGCCTTACCGAGGCTAGTAGCAGTTTCTTTCTACACCCACTCCACGCGCGGCGTCTGCGGAATAATCCCCGCCTTGTGCCCCATGTCGAGCAGCCGTCGAACCGCTTCCCGGCCGTCGTCACCATAGTCGAGCGTACGTTCATTAACGTACATGCCGACGAATTTGTCGGCGAGTTGGGTGTCAAGATCGCGGGCAAACTGCATGGCATAGGCGAGCGCCTCTTCGCGATGGTCGATGGCGTACTGGATGCTGTCACGCAGAGCCTGGGTCACACTCGTCATCATCTCGGCCCCGAGGGAGCGCCGAATCGCATTCCCACCCAGTGGCAACGGCAGCCCGGTGACGCGCTGCCACCACCGGCCGAGATCGACCACGCGGTGCAGTCCGGACTTGTCGTAGGTGAGCTGGCCTTCGTGGATGATCAGCCCCGCTTCGTGCTTGCCTTCGAGAAGCTGCGGGATGATCTGGTCGAAGGGCACGACCTCCACTTCAATGCCAGGTGCGAACAGCTTCAGCGCCAGGTAGGCAGTGGTCAACGTTCCGGGCACGGCAATCTTCTTGCGCTTGACCTCGGTCTGCGTAAAGGGCCGCGTCGAGACGATCATTGGCCCATAGCCGTCGCCCACGCTGCCTCCGCAGGACATCAGGGCGTAGTGGTCCTGGATGTAGGGATAGGCGTGGAACGAAATTGCAGTCACGTCGTACACGCCTTCCTGGGCCTGGCGGTTCAGGGTTTCGATATCGCACAAGGTGTGGCTGAAGCGCAGACCCTGAACACGAACTTTGTTCGTGGCCAGGCCATAAAACATGAATGCGTCATCGGAATCCGGGCTGTGCGCCACGGTGATTTCGCGAACCGGTGTTGAAACTGTACTCATAAGGCTTCTAGCTCTTGGCTCTTAGTTTTGAGGCGAGGTCCGCTTGTGCCATCTACTCGCGACGCCAGCGGCCATCAGGATCTTGATAACTTCCGCGAACGCGAACCAGTAGAGTCCTAACTTGATTGCCGTCGACACAGAGTGAGTGAGCACAGCGAGCCAGGTCAGTCCTCCGATGAAGAGCACGATCTCGCCGGCGACGCCCGACAGCACAGCCCAGCCAAAGCGCCGTGAGCTGTGCTCGTAAATCCAGCCGACAGCAAACGCCACGAACGGGTACGCCATCAGGAAGCCGCCGGTCGGCCCCAGGATCTGGGCGATCCCACCCGGCCCCGCGGGATTGAATACCGGCAGTCCGCTCGCGCCTTCGACCAGGTAAAGGGCCAGGGCAGCAAAGCCACGCCGCGACCCGAGCAGCAGTGCGACGGTCAGCACCCCGAAATTCTGCAGCGTGAGCGGAACTGGCGTAAACGGCAGCGGCACGGTAACACGCGCGCACAGTGCCACCAGAAGGCTTGCGCCAACGACCACCGCGGCCTGCTTGGTCCATTCCAGGGACCGCGGATCGACAGTTTGGATCGCTACTTTGGCCATCGCTATCCTTTCTGGATCGAATTTCCGGCGGAGACGGTTACTCGCCATGGTCATCGGACTCCGGTTTCTCGTCGGCCGACGCGCGCTTCATCTGCCGCCGGACGCGCAAGTAAAGAGAAACCGCAACCAGGACAACCACTGCCGTGCTGACTGCCAGAATCAGAAACCACCAGAGCATCCGCACAACGAATTAGCATAGCAGAAGCCCTGCGTCAGGATGGAATGACACAGCGCACACTCGCTTGTGACGCGAGGCAGGCTTGTCTACTTTTTATCCTTCCCCAGCGTTTTGCGCCGCTGTTCGACCATTGCTATCAGGCGGTCGAGCCGCTTGCGCGCGGTCTTGGAGCCGGTGGCTAGCTTCTCGATGTTCGCGAACGCGTCAGGATTGTTGGTCTTCTCGCGGAACTCTTTGAGGAAGGGGTAGATCTTCGCAAAGAAGAAGAACATCTCTCCGCTGCAACCGGGCTGCAGGAAGAGTTCTTCGTTGAGCGCGCCGTGCAGCACCAGGGACGCCGCCATATCCCAATAGCCGCCCACCTGGCGCATCCAGGCGTTTTCCTGACTGGGAAAGGAATTCACCACTTTGATGAACTCGTCGGCATCCTTCGGCCAGAATTCGACGGTCGCCCAGGTTCTTGCCTTGCGCATTTCCGCTTCGCGACGGAGATCGTAAAGTTTTAGAACCAGATGTGCATCTTGAGCTGTTGCCTTCTTCGCCATAGTCTCGCCTCGTCAAACAAGTTTTGAAACTGAATTTTGTGCCCGCCGAATGCAAGCCCCTCGAACTGGTTCAAAAAATACTTTTGAGGGTTACGAAAGGCGACCCTCAGGGGCTGAAGCCTGTATTTTTGGCGGCTCGTGGCGGCACGGCTGAAGCCGTGCCCTTCCCAAAACCGGCCTTTGAAAACAGTTAGTCGCTCTTCCCAGTGCCCGCCGCGGCCGCGCCTTCGATTGCGCGTTCGTACTCGCATTCTTTGTTCGGGCAGGCGATGACTGATCCTTCTTTGCGCATGCGCTCGACCAGGTATTCGTGCCCGCAGTCTGGACATTTCTCCGGGATCGGCTTGGCCGCAGACGTGAACTTGCACTTCGGATAGTTTCCGCAGCCGTAGAACGTGTTGCCCTTGCGGGCTCGCTTTTCGACCAGTTCGCCTTCCTTGCAGTCCGGACACTTCACGCCGATGAAATTCTGCTTGACGTACTTGCAGTCGGGATACCCGCTGCAGGAAGTGAACTCGCCGTAACGGCCATGGCGCAGGATCAGGTTGCGCTTGCACAGCGGGCAAGTTTCATCGAGCGGAATGTCGGGAACTTTCTTGCCCTGATCGAGCCGCCGCGTGGTCTTGCAATCGGGATAGCCGGTGCAAGCCATGAACTGGCCGAAGCGTCCGCGCTTGAGCACCATGAGTCGGCCGCAGTTCTCGCAGTATTCCTCCTGCGCGGTCTCCTGCAGGTCGGCCGAGTCGAGGTCGGGCAAATTGATCGGATTCTCTTTGGTGAACTTGCAGGTGTCAGGGTTTTCCTTGTCGTAGGTGCTGCAGGCGTAGAAGGAACCGTGCTTGCCCCACTTGATGACCAGCGGCGCACCGCAGAGTTCACACTTTTCGTCGGTGGGTTTCTCCATACGCTTGATGTTTTCCATGTGCTTCTCCGCGTATCGGAGATCCTTCGAAAACTTCTGGTAAAACTCGGTGAGCGCGTCGTTGCCGGTCTGCTTGCCCTCTTCAATCTCGTCGAGCTCTTCTTCCAGGCGCGCAGTGTATTGGAAGTCGAAAATGTCCTTGAAGTTCTCGACCAGCAGATCAGTGACGACCAGGCCAATTTCGGTTGGCACAAACTTGCCGCCGACTTTCTGCGCGTACATCCGCTCCTGGATGGTGCTGAGAATGGTGGCGTAGGTGGAAGGCCGGCCGATGCCGCGCTCCTCGAGTTCCTTCACCAGAGAGGCTTCGTTGAAGCGCGGAGGCGGTTCTGTGAAATGCTGCTCTGGGAGCAGCGACTTCAGCGTGAGTTTCTGTCCGGCTTCGAGCGGCGGGAGCTTGTGCTTCAGTTCCTCGTCTTCTTCGTCTTTGCTGTCTTTGGACTCTTCATAAACCTTGAGGAAGCCATCGAACTTCATCACCGATCCGGTGACGCGGAACCAAAACACGTCGCTGCCCGACTTGGCATCGATATCGACCGAGGTTTGGTCGAAGACCGCGGGATTCATCTGCGAGGCCACGAAGCGCTGCCAGATCAGTTTGTAGACCTTGAATTCATCCTCCTGCAGATACTGTTTGACCCGGTCGGGATGGCGTATCGCCGAGGTCGGACGAATCGCTTCGTGCGCGGCTTGCGCTTCCTTCTTCTCTTTATAGGTATTCGGCGACTCAGGCAGGTAGTTGGCGCCGTATTCATTCGTGATGTACTCGCGGACCTCGGTGATCGCGTCGGGCGAAACGCGGGTCGAATCGGTACGCATGTAGGTGATCAGGCCGACCAGACCTTCGTCGCCGAGTTCAATACCTTCGTACAGGCGCTGCGCGATCATCATCGTGCGCTTCACGCTGAAGCGGAGCTTGCGGGAAGAATCCTGTTGCAGCTTGCTGGTCGTGAACGGCGGAGTGGCGTTGCGGCGCCGCTCTTTCTTTTCCGCTGAGCGGACGAGCCAATCGGCCTTTTCAAGCGCCAGGCGGATTTTTTCCGCCTCCTCGCCGTTGGGGATCTCGATTTTCTCTTCGCCCTTGCCCAGGAAACGGGCGTCGAAAGTCGGGGCCTTCGCGGCGGCGAGGTGGGCGTCAATCGTCCAGTACTCTTTCTTCTCGAAGGCTTTGATTTCGCGTTCGCGATCGACGATCAGGCGCAGCGCGACGGTCTGCACCCGTCCGGCGGAAAGGCCGCGGCGGACTTTGTCCCATAAAAGAGGAGAGACCTGGTATCCCACGAGGCGATCCAGCACCCGGCGGGTCTGCTGCGCGTCCACCAGGTTGCGATCGATGTCGCGGGGATGCTCGAAGGCGGCCTTCACGGCGCGCTGCGTGATTTCGTTAAAGGTTACGCGGCGGATGCGCTCGCCATCGCCGGACTCCTCCGCTCTTGCCTTAGCGGCTCCCTTCGCTTTTGCTTTCGTTTTCTTCTTTTTCTTGCTCGATTCGTCGCCGAGTTCGTCTGCCAGATGGGCAGCGATAGCTTCCCCTTCGCGATCCGGGTCAGGCGCAAGGTAAATGTGGTCGGCCGAAAGGGCCAACTTCTTCAGCTTGGCCAGGACCTTTTCTTTTCCCGGGATGACGACGTATTCGGTATCGAAGTCGTTCTCGACGTCGACACCGAGGCTGCTTTTGGGCAGGTCTTTCACGTGGCCGAAAGAAGCATCGACCGTGAATCCCTTACCCAGATATTTCTGGATAGTTTTCGCCTTGGCCGGCGATTCGACGATGACTAGACCTTTGGACAATGGTTCCTCAGTTTCGGGAGTATTGGAATTGAAGCTAGCATGAATCAGAGGATTGCAACAACTGCGCGAGGTGCCGGTGTCAGCTCTCAGCTATCAGCTGTCAGTTAACGGCCTTCACTTTCTGCATCAGGGAGGACAGCATTCTTTTCACTTCAACCACCTGCGTTGCAAGCTGCTCGTACCAGGGACTGAGCAAATGGTTCAGGTCGTGAGCGAGCAAGAGCTGGTACTCGAGTTCGCTTGCCGACCCCATGGCCATCTGCAAAAACCGAACCATTTCCGCGTCACCCTTTCTGCAGCAACCCTCAGCGATATTCATTCCGATCGATGCCGAGGCCCGCCTCATCTGATTTGTCAGACCGTACATTTCATCCCGAGGAAAGGCCTTACTGGATGCGTACACATCCAGAGTCAACCGATGTGATTTTTCCCACACTCGAAGATTGCGAAAACTCTGCATGGGTGTCTCCGATTTCACTGAAAGCTGAGAGCTGAGAGCTGATAGCTGCCTTTAGAAGCTCTTCACAAAATTCTTCCCCGGCAACTGCCGGATCTTCCCGTTGAGCTCCAATTCGAACAGGGCCGCGAAGATTTCCGAGGACGACAGCTCGGCTTCGAGCATCTCGACCAGTTGATCAATGTGAGTCGATTCGTCGGGCTTGATGAGTTTCAGGATCTTTCTCTCGTGGGGCGATGTCGTATCGTCCGGGAATAGAGATGCGGTCGCCGGCTCCAGGGATTCATGCTGCTCCGCACTCAGGGTCGTTTGGATGTCTGTAGGTAGTTCTTCCCAAACGTCTTCCCACGTCGCAACCAGCTTGGCGCCTTGCTTGATCAGGGTGTTCGGGCCCCAGGCATTTTTGTTCGTGACGTTACCCGGAACGGCGTAGACGTCGCGGTTCTGCTCCAGAGCGCAGCGGGACGTGATCCGGGTGCCGCTGTATTCTGCAGCTTCCACTACCAGTACGCCCACCGACATGCCGCTGATGATCCGGTTGCGGATGGGAAAATTCTGCGGGGCCGCGAATGTGCCCACCGGGAACTCGGAGATCAGCGCACCATCGAAGGCGAGGATTTGCTCAGCCAGCCGCGTGTTCTCCTTCGGGTACATCACGTCGATGCCGGTGCCGAACACGGCAATCGTCTTCCCCTTGGTGGAAATCGCGCCGCGGTGCGCTGCCGTATCCACGCCGCGCGCCATGCCGCTGATAATCACTAACCCGTGCGCGGCCAGATCGGTCGAGAGACGCTCGGACATGCCGGTGCCGTAGGGCGTAGGATGGCGCGTCCCCACCACCGCGATACCGGGCTTGGCCAGTAGTTCAACGTTACCCCGCACATACAACACGACCGGCGGATCATAAATTTCCTTCAGCCGCGCCGGATACTCGGGATCGCTCAGCGCGACAATCCTGGCACCGGCCTCGGAAGCTTTCGCACATTCTTGCTGCGACAGGTCGAGCGACTTCCCGGTAGCGATCGATTGCGCCGAGACGGCTAGCATTCCGGTCGCCTCAAGTTCAGTCAGGCTGGCATTCAAGACGCAGTCTGGGCGGCCGAAGTGCTCCACCAGCTTCTTGATGCGGTAGCATTCCGGTCGCCTCAAGTTCAGTCAGGCTGGCATTCAAGACGCAGTCTGGGCGGCCGAAGTGCTCCACCAGCTTCTTGATGCGGGTCGGGCCAAGTCCCTGGGTCAGGGACAGCGCAAGCCAGCACGTGGCTTCCTGAGAGGTCGAATTGGCAGTGGCAACCGCGGTCTTCGGCATGATCTCTGACGCTATGCGCGAATTGAAAAGGGTGTCAATGATGGCGCGCACACCATCTTTGGTAGAATTCGCAAAGTGATGAGCCGGTTAAAGATCTCGGCCATTTCCTATCTCAACACCGCGCCTCTCATGTGGGATTTTGAACACGGAGCGGCAGGCGCGGATTTCGACATTGCCTACACCATCCCGTCGGCCTGCGCCGAAGCGTTGCGGGAGGGGACGGCCGATATTGGCATCATTCCCGCAGCGGCGTATGCCACGATTCCAAACCTCGTCATTATTCCCGACGTGGCCATCGCGTCGCGCCAGGCGGTCCGCTCCATCATTCTCGTCAGCCAAGTACCGGTCGAACAGATTCGCACCGTGGCGCTGGACACTTCTTCGATGACCTCAGTCGCGCTTGCCAAGATTCTGTTTGCCAAGTGGCTGGGAGGGGCGCGCGAGTATGCAGGCATGGCTCCGGATCTGGAAACCATGCTGGCGAAATGCGATGCCGCCTTACTGATCGGAGATCCGGCGCTCCAGGTGGACCGCACGCGCTACCTGACCATCGACCTCGCAGAAGAGTGGATCGCGCGCGCGGGGAAGTCATTCGTCTTCGCCTTCTGGGCGATTCGCAAGCAAGCGCTCGCTGGACGCGATGGGTCGGCGATCGCGGAGGTCTTCCAGAGGTCACGGGACCATGGACTGGCGCCGCAAGAACTTGAAGCCATCGTTCAGGAATGGGCGCCGCGACTCGGCCTTACCGTCGAGGTCGTTCGCGTCTACCTGACCCATAACATCCATTATTATCTCGACCCTCCGTGCCTGGAGGGACTTGAGCTTTTTTACCACCTGGCCGCGGAAATCGGAGCGCTTCCGCGGGCGCCAGAACTTCATTTTGTTTAAACTCTTCAACTCATCTCGCAGGCACGTTGAGCATTGTTGGTGCAATGGCGATTTTTCGCCGACAACCCAGAGCGGCTATGTGTACTTCTGCCTCGTGGCGATACGTTCCAGAATCTCCGACAATCTTGCGGACTGAATATCCGAGACATCCACGCCGTAAACTTCCTTGATTCTCGAAATCAGGGCGTCGTTCGTCTCGTCCCGATGAAAGTCCCACAGGCTTGACTCATCTGAAATCCACGCCCAGTCAAGTTCGAGGACGCGGTAAACGAAATCCTCAGCCAATTCAGGATGTGCGCTGACCCGCTCTTGAGGATCTGCGCCGT